>NZ_NFIE01000017.1:0-59563 GCF_002161605.1 [Collinsella] massiliensis
CTCATCTCGCTAATCGAGCTCGGGAGGGGCGGGAGCCCGTCGATGCGCGAGCGGTACCGCGCCTGGGTCGAGGACGGGTTTCCAATTCCCGCGGATCAGGGTTGACAAACAATAGGAGCGTCGCTTTTGTTGGCTCGTGACCCCTTGCTACTTGAGGGGGTGCCGATAAAACGCTCGCTTCGCGCCGTTTGGGTTTGCGAGCCGTCCGCAGCACGAAAAAACCGCCCGATACCGAGGCGCCAACCTGTTTGAGGAACCTCAACGCCCTGAAAAATGGGTTGGTTGGGGACGTGTTCCTTTCAACCCCTTTTTGGGAGATGACTGAAGCGAACGCGTCCCCGACCGAAAAAAGGGGTTGAAAGGAACACGTCCCCAACCAACCCATTCCCAACCTCCGCCACTTCCGGCGCGCGGGGTATATGAAGAGAAACGACCGCAGGGAGGGCGCATGTCCAGCCAGCTCACCAAACGCGCGCTCGAGGAATCGCTCAAGCACCTGTTGCTCCAAAAACCGCTGAGCAAGATCACCATCGCCGACATCACCGACGATTGCGGCATCAGCCGCATGACGTTCTACTACCACTTCCAGGACATCTACGACCTGGTCGAATGGGCGTGCGAGGAGGACGCCGCACGGATCATCGCGGGCAACAAGACCGCCGATACCTGGCAGACCGGCCTGCTCAACATGTTCCTCGCCCTGCGGGACAACAAGCCCTTCGTGCTCAACGTCTACCACAACATGAGCCGCGACCAGATGGAGCGGATCTTCTTCCCCGTGGTGCACGACCTGGTGAAGGGCGTGGTCGACGAGCACGCGGCGGGCAGGCACATCCGCGAGCGGGATAAGGACTTCATCGCGAACTTCTTCGCCCACGCGTTCATCGGGACCGTCCGCGACTGGATCGCCCGGGGCATGAACGACGACCCGCACGCGCTCGTGCAGGGCATCGTCATCATCTCGGACGGCGCCATCGAGACCGCGCTCGGCCGGCTCGAGATCCCCGGCGGCTACGTCGCGGGAAGCGAGGACGCGCTTCCGGACGAACCTGCCGCGTCATAGGATACGTCCCCTGTCATTCTATACAATCCCGCCGCTTTGATAAGAAACCGTACAGAAGCGCTGCTCTGCTCATGGCGCGCCCGGCCACATGGCGCAATCATGGAATGAGATGCGTCGGACTCGGCCGATGCATGCGTGAGAAAGGTGCAGCCATGTACTATTCAAGCGGAAACTACGAAGCCTTCGCCCGCCCCAAGAAGCCCGCGGGCATCGACCATAAGAGCGCCTACATCGTGGGCACTGGCCTGGCAGCGCTCTCCGCCGCGGCCTACCTCGTGCGCGACGCCCAGATGCCGGGCAAGAACATCCACATCTTCGAGAAGGACGACGTGCCCGGCGGAGCCTGCGACGGCCGGAACATCCCCGGCCTCGGCTACGTCATGCGCGGCGGCCGCGAGATGGACAACCACTTCGAGGTGATGTGGGACCTGTTCCGCTCCATCCCCTCCATCGAGACGCCCGGCGTCTCCGTCCTGGACGAGTACTACTGGCTCAACAAGGAAGACCCCAACTACTCGCTCTGCCGCGCCACGAAGGACCGCGGGCACGACGCCGGCTGCGACGGCAAGTTCGGCCTCTCGGACAAGGCCGCCATGGAGATCATGGAGCTCATCTTCACGCCCGATGAAAAGCTCTACGACCGCCCCATCACCGATTACTTCGACGATGAGGTGTTCTCCTCCAACTTCTGGATGTACTGGCGCACCATGTTCGCGTTCGAGAACTGGCACTCCGCGCTCGAGATGAAGCTCTACCTCAAGCGCTTCATCCACCACGTGGCGGGGCTGCCGGACTTCTCCGCCCTGCGCTTCACCCGCTATAACCAGTACGAGTCGATGATCCTGCCGCTCGTCGAGTACCTCAAGGCCGCCGGCGTGCAGTTCCACTTCAACACGAAGGTCGAGGACATCCAGTTCTCCATCGGGGGCGGCCAGGGCCCGGAGCGCCCGCGCACCGGCACCGGCCAGGACACCATCCAGCGCATCCAGCAGGCAGCCTTCCCGCGCAACCCCTATAGCACGCCCGTGAAGAAGGCCGCGACGCGCATCGTGCTGAGCGAGCCCGCCCAAGACGGCGCGGCCAACATCACCTCGATCGACCTCACCGAGAACGACCTCGTCTTCATCACCAACGGTGGCTGCGTCGAGAACTCCACCATGGGCGCGCAGGACAAACCCGCCGCGTGGAAGCCCGACATCGAGCCCGGCGGCGGCTGGGACATGTGGCGCCGCATCGCCGCGCAGGACCCCAGCTTCGGGCATCCCGACGCCTTCTGCGGCGACCCCGAGAAGTCCAAGTGGATGAGTGCCACGGTGACGACCCTCGACGGCGAGATCCCGCCCTACATCCAGGCCATCTGCAAGCGCGACCCCTTCACCGGACACGTGGTCACGGGCGGCATCGTGACCTGCACCGATTCCAACTGGCTCATGAGCTGGACGCTCAACCGCCAACAGCAGTTCCGCGACCAGCCCAAGAACGAGCTGAGCGTCTGGGTGTACGGGCTGTTCCCGGACGAGCCGGGCAACTTCGTGAAGAAGCCCATGCGCGCGTGCACCGGTGAGGAGATCTGCCAGGAGTGGCTCTATCACCTGGGCGTCCCCGAGGAGCGCATCCCCGAGCTCGCCGCGAACCACGCCAACACGGTGCCGGTCATGATGCCCTACATCACGGCGTTCTTCATGCCGCGCGCCGCGGGCGACCGCCCCGACGTGGTGCCCGATGGCGCGGTGAACTTCGCGTTCATCGGCCAATTCGCCGAGACGCCGCGCGACACCATCTTCACCACCGAGTACTCCATGCGCACCGGCATGGAAGCCGTCTACACGCTCTGCGACGTCGATCGCGGCGTGCCCGAGGTGTGGGGCAGCGTCTTCGACGTGCGCGACCTGCTCATGGCGAGCGTGAAGCTGCGCGATGGCAAGCCCATCACCGACATGAAGCTCGGCCTCATCGAGCGGTTCGCCCTCAAAGAGGTGCTCAAGAAGATCGAGGGCACCGACGTCGAGAACGTCCTGAAGGAGTTCGGCGCCATCCAGTAGGCGAAGCTCTCAATAGCTAGCGATCAGCGCGCGGCGGGTTCATCCTCCTCTCCCCACCGCGCGCTGCGCCGTCTCACTGGCCGCCGCGCGCTACTCCACCGGCAGGTACGTGTCGAGGTACTGTTCGACCGTCTCCATCCACTGCCGGTACACGGCGTTATCGTTCTGCAGACCATGGCCGGAGTGGGGGCACTCAAAGTAGCGGTAGTCCACGCCGTTCTCCTCGAGCGCGGCCTTGAGGCGCAGGGACGCCTTGAACGGCTGGACGCGGTCGTGCGTGCCATAGGCAACCACGGTCGCCGGCGCATTCGGCGCGACCCAATCAGCCGCGGAGATGGGCTTCACGCGCTCAAGGTACGCGCCGCTCTCGACCTCCTCGACCGGGATGAGCTCCCCGAGCATCGCGCTGAACAGGGCTGCGGCGGACTGGCGGCTCTCATCCGTGTCGCGGTCGAGCCCGTAGTTGTCCCAGTCCTCCGTGTGGAAGCAGGACGGGCCGACCGCCCCGAAGGTAAGGACGACGGGCACAGGCGCGTCCGCCGCGTCGCGATAGGCATAGAGCATGGCGAGGGTGTGCCCGGCGGATCCACCCGCAATGGCCATCTTGTCGATTGAGTAGCCCGCCTGTGCGGCCGCCTCGACCACCTGCGGGATGGCGGCCTTGATCTCGTTGGATTGCGTGAGGACGCTCGCGTTGTTGGTCTCGGTGCGCAGCGTGTAGTTGATGCCGCAGGCGACGTAGCCCTTGCTGCAGAGCCACGCGAGCGTTCCCTCGTCATCGCTCTTGTCGCCCGAGGTGAAGCCGCCCGCGTGGAGGTAGACCACGAGGCCATAGTGCTCCTTGGTATCGTCCTTCGGCAGGTAGAGGTCGAACGTGTTGGCCTCGCCGTCGCCGTAGGGGATGTCCACCTTCCGCGTGCCGAGCTCGTCGCTCCAGGTGACGCTGTACGCCTGCGCCCATGCGGGCTTGATGACGAACTTCGACGCGACGCCGCCGATGAAGGCGACGACGAAGATCAAGATCCCGATTCCCACCGACATGGCGCGCGGCCCCTTTCCTTTCGTTGTGCGGCTCATAGGAAGTTTCCTCCGAACAGCGTGCCCCCGAGCAGTAGGTTCAGCACCGCGCGGACTGCGAGCCTGCCGAGGAGGAAGGCGGGGACGGCGATGGCGAGCGCGATGAGCAATCGTTGCTGCATGAGCGTCATGCGGACTCCTTGCGGTCGATGATGGCCGCGGCCGGGGCGGGCGCGGCGCATTGCTGCGTTCTGGTGGTGATACAACTGTTTCAGCGATACAATCGTATCATCGAGCTGCCGAATTGCGATGGAGGGTCACCAAATGGGACAAACCGGGGCGTCTGTATCGCCGATGAGCAACAGGGGACGGAACACGTACGTGCGGACGCACATCACCGCGACGCTGCTGCAGCTGCTACGGGAGCGCCCGCTCGAGGCGATCTCCATCAGCGAAATCTGCTCCCGCGCCGGCGTCGGCCGGGCGTCCTTCTACCGGAATTTCGCCAGCAAGGAAGCCGTGCTTGAGGAACGTGTCCACGAGCTGTTCCAAGATTGGGCGAATACGAGCGAAGGGGGCGCGGGGGTCGCGAGCGCACCGCTGAGCGAGCTGCTGCGGTCGCTCTTCGCCCGGTTCGAGAAGCACCGGGATTTCTACGCGCTGCTCAACGAGCGCGGCCTCATGTTCCTCGTGAAGGATGCCGTCATCGAGCTCTTCGGCCCCAAACCGGAGCAGCCGAAAGAGGAGGCGTACGCGCGCGCCTATTTCGCCTACGCCCTGTACGGCTGGATCGAGGTCTGGTTCCAGCGGGGCATGCGCGAGTCCGCCGAGGAGATCGCGGAGATGTTCCAGCGGCAGGGGCTGTAGCCGGTGCGCGGGGAGGCCGGCGACTCCGTTTGGTGCGCAGCATGCTGCACGGCTTCGCCTCGCTGGAGCACCAGGGGTACCTGAGCCATTTCGATCCCCCGGCGGAGGAGAGCTACCGGTTTGCCATCGACCGCGCCTGCGAGATGCTCGAGCGCGCAGAGGAGCTGAGCTAGATGGGCGCGGCGCGTGAGGATGCCCGCGTGCACGGGGCGGGAAGGCTCATGATCCCCGTCCTCATGACGGGCGCGTTTCTGGGATCGCTCAGCCAGAACATGCTCGCCTCGGCGCTCGCGGCGATCATCGATGAGTTCGGCGTCAGCGCGCTCGTGGGCCAGTGGCTCACCACGGTCTACCTGCTCATGGTGGGCGTGGTCTCCGCGCTCACCGCGACGCTCTTCCAGCGGGTGCGCACGCGCCGGCTGCTCGAGTGCTCGCTCGCGCTCTTCGCCGCCGGATGCCTCGCGGCCATCGTCGCCCCGTCGTTCTGGACGCTGCTCATCGCGCGCCATCCAATCAGATAGTCCCCTGCGCTACTTTGTATCCGCTAGGAAGATTGGATTGCGGATGGCGGCACGTCGGACGCTTCCATATTCGTCTTTCGCCAGTCTCATTAGTACTTCGTGAGGAGTTGATGGGTTTCCCGCGATGACACTGCGTATGTCGTCGTTCTCGTCGCTTGCGAGGCGCACTATGGCGTCTGGGGGGCAGGAGGGGTTGCCGGCGACAGGCTCGCGAACTCTCCAGTCTCTATCGTCTGCAAAGCGCTCGAGAATCTTCGGAGGGCAAGAGGGGTTGCCGGCGATCGCTAGACAGGTAAGGTAGCCCGCGTCTTTCACAAGATGTTCAAGGATGTCCGGGGGACAGGTGGGGTTGTCGGCAACGGCGAAACGCATATCCTCATCCTGACCTTCAGCAAGGTGCCTGATGACGCTCTGCGGACAGGAGGGGTTGCCGGCGGCTTGTAAGCGTACGGAAGCCTCCTCGTCCTTCAGTAGGCGCATGAGGGCGTTTTGCGGACAGGAGGGGTTAGCGGCGACGCACCAGCGCACGTAATCGTCTTCGTCCTCCGAGAGGCGTACGAGAACGTTCGGTGGGCAGACGGGACTGCCGGCAATCCAAACTCGCACAAAATAGCAGCGTTCATCTCGCTCTTTCTCGGAGTATTCAAATTCGTCTTCATCCTTCGAAATCATACCGTAGCCATCCGGCGGAAGGGAGGGATTGAAATCGCGAGTCTCATTCATTAATTTGATCCCAGTCAAACGCGAGGCACTCGAAGGCGTCCGGCGGAAAGGAAGGGTTGCAAACAACAGCCTTAGCGACGTCTTCGTCATAGCTGAACACGAGATACTTGAGAATGTCCGATGGACATGAGGGGTTACCGGCGAGGCGGTAACCCAAGAAGCTGCTTGCGCCTTCCGCAAGGCGTGCAAGGGCGTCTTGCGGGCAGGAGGGGTTGCGGGCAAGGTCAGCGCGAACCCAAGAATCGCTGTCGGTCTCAAGATGCGCAAGGACGTCTTGCGGGCAGGAGGGATTGCCGGCGAGGTGGGCGCGAACAGAGGAATCGCTGTCGGTCTCAAAATGCGCGAGGACGTCTTGCGGGCAGGCGGGGTTGCCGGCGACGCCGGCGCGAACCCAAGAATCGCTGTCAATCGCAAGGCGTCTGAGAAGTGTCTTGGGGCATTTGGGGTTTTGAGCGAACGCAGCAATTGTACTGTCTTCGGAGAGGATGTCGGAAAGTATGTCAAAGACGTCCCGGGGAAGCAACCCGTTTTTGAGTGCCTCAGATAATGCATCCTTGCGGTAGGCAACCTTGTCTCTCGCATCCATTATGTCCATAGCTCTTCCATTCTCTCAACCAGCAAGATCCATGCTTCGGCTGCTTGTCTTCGCTTGTCGTTGCTGTCCTTAATTTGAGAACCTCACGCCATTCTTCGCACTTAAGCTTGTGCGCCGTCCATTTGCTGCGCTTGCCCGTGCGGTGTCACGCTCACTTTCGTGGTGTGCGGCAGCTTTCGTTTGATGAAGATGGTACACCATATACATATACACACCAAAAGAAGGAAACGCCCTGAATCGCAATTGAAACAGGGCGTTTGAACTGGCGTTTTATTTAGTACGGGAAAACCAGTTTATTCCCACTCGATCGTGCCGATGGGCTTCGGAGTCAGATCGTACGTCACGCGGCAGATGCCCGGCACCTCGGCGAGGATGCGGTCGGTGATGCGCTCCAGGAGCGGCCAATCGAGCTCGGGAACCGTCGCGGTCATGGCGTCGACGGTGTTCACGGCGCGGATGATAGCCTGCCACTCGTAGGCGCGCTTGCCGTCGCGCACGCCCGTCGCGCGCATGTCGGGGACCACGACGAAGTACTGCCACACCTTGCCGGCGAGCCCCGCCGCAGAGAACTCCTCGCGCAGGATCGCGTCGGCCTCGCGCAGCGCCTCCAGGCGGTCGCGCGTGATGGCGCCCAGGCAGCGCACACCGAGCCCCGGGCCGGGGAACGGCTGGCGCTCCACCATGCTCTCGGGCAGGCCGAGCGCGCGACCCACCTCGCGCACCTCGTCCTTATAGAGCAGGCGCACGGGCTCGACGAGCTCGAACTGCAGGTCGTCCGGCAGGCCGCCCACGTTATGGTGCGCCTTCACTCCGTCGGACTCCACGATGTCCGGGTAGATGGTGCCCTGCGCGAGGAAGTCCACCTCGCCGGCCACCTTGCGTGCTTCCTCCTCGAACACGCGGATGAACTCGGCGCCGATGATCTTGCGCTTGCGCTCGGGCTCCGCCACGCCCTCGAGCAGGGAGAGGAAGCGATCGGTGGCGTCAACGTAGACGAGGTTCGCATCCATCTGGTTCTGGAACACGTCGATGACCTGCTCGGATTCGCCCTTGCGCATGAGGCCGTGGTTCACGTGCACGCAGATGAGCTGCTTGCCCACCGCGCGGATGAGCAGCGCCGCCACCACACTCGAATCCACGCCGCCGGAGAGCGCGAGCAGCACGTTCTTATCGCCGATCTGCGCGCGGCATGCCGCCACCTGCTCGTCGATGAACGCCTGGGCGCGTTCGGGGGTGTTGATGCGCGCCATGTCGTCCGGGCGCTTGTCGGGAAGGTTCATGCGTCGCTCCTTGCTCTCGCGGTGGGGTACCTCCTCCCCCATTCTATCGCGCATGACCTGCATAAAATCGAGGCGTGCGTGAATCATTCTTGGAGCGGTGCGCTGAGCCGCGCGAACGGGCGGGCGCGGGGCAAAATGATAAAAACCAGCCTGTCTGGATTTTATCATGCGGGAGGAAAGCCATGGCGAGCAGGAAACCTTCGGCGCGGGCGAAGCGCGTCGCTGCGTTCAAGGCGGGGGCATGCGACCTCGACAGCCTCTTCGAGGGCGAGAGCCGCCGTCGCGACGAGCTGGATGTCGAGCGCGAGCGCGCCCGGCGCGAGAAGGCCTGCGCCTCGAAGATGCGCTATGCCACGCGCGCCGACGCCCTGGACGCCATCACGGCGTGCGAGGAGCACGGCAGGCGCGGCCTCTCCACCTACCGCTGCCCCTACTGCGGCGGCTGGCACCTCACCTCGCACCCGTGGAAGTGAGTGGCTCGGCCGCACGGCACGGCGCGCCGTCGTCGCACCACGTCGTGCCGTCGTCGCAGAGCCTGTCCCCAAATGTAGCAAAAAGTATCGTTTTGAACCCGTCCCTACATGACGCGGAAGCGGTTGAGGGCGCAGTGGAGCTCTTGGGGGCGGGGGAGCGCGAGGCCGCAGCCCGTGTCACCGTACGGGGAGAGCAGCTGCCAGCCATCGCGCTCGAGGTCGCGGTAGAGCTCCCCCACCACCTCAGCGAGGCCGCGCGATCCGTCGAGCGCGCGTTCCTCGCCCAGGACGCGCACCATCTGCGCGAGCGCCGCCACCTGCTCGGCGTCGACGAGCTGCTCAACCAGGCGCAGATCGGCCTCGCCCGACCCCACCGAGAACCCGTCGAGCCCGTGCGCGCGCACCTTCGGGCCGCGCCCGCGCCCATCGCGCCGAAACGCGCGCCCGGGAAGCTCCATCCGGCGCTCGGACGCATGGAACGCCGCGCGCTCATCATCCGCGCCCGGAGCATCGTCCTCGGCTGCGTCCACGCCCCCCTCGCGGCAGACCGCGCGCACGCGCTCCGTCACGTCGAGCGCGCGGTACCCGTCCATCTGCACCACGCAGTCGGCCACGGGGAAGAACGCCCCTGAGCTGCCCATCACGAGCACGCAGCTCACCCCGAAGCGCTTCCACAGGCCGCGCACGCGCTCCGCGAACGGCGTGATGGGCTCGCGGTCGGGCGCCACGACGGCCTCCATGAGGGCGTCGCGCACCATGAAGTTCGTGGCCGAGGTGTCCTCGTCGATAAGGAGCGTCCGCGCGCCGGCCTCGAGCGCCTCGACGGTCGCTGCCGCCTGCGAGGTGCTCCCGCTCGCGTCCTCGGTCGCGAACGAGCGCGTATCCCGACCGTCGGGCAGATCGCCGATGAACGGTGAGATGTCCACCGCGTGCACCGCGCGCCCGTCCTCGGCGCGAAGCTTCATCGCGCTCGACTCGGTGATCACGAGCTCGCGCCCATCCCCCGCCACGTGGTTGTAGATGCCCTCCTGCAGCGCCTTGAGGAGCGTCGACTTGCCGTGGAAGCCGCCGCCCACGATGAGCGTGATGCCGCGCGGAAGCCCCATACCGCGCACGCGGCCGCGATGCGGCAGGTCGAGCTCCACGGCCAGGCGCTCGGGAGCGCGAAACGGCACCGCGCCCTCGAGCGGCCGCGACGAGACGCCGGACGCGCGCGGCAGCACCGAGCCGTCCGCCACGAAGGCGATGAGCCCCCGGCGCTCGAGTTCCGCGCGCACAGCCGCCTGGTCGTCGGCGAGCTCCATCGCCGCCCGCGCTGCCCGGCGGCACGCCTCGTCGCATATGAGCGCGCGCTCGACGCACGCGGGCAAGAGCTCGAAGAGCATGCGCGCGAGACCCCGGGCGTCCACCGTGCGCCCGTGCGCGGGAAACCCCATCTCGAGCCGCATGAGCACGCCGGCCGCGCCCGCCTCACATGCGGAGCGCGGCAGCACCTCGGGGCCGGGCACACTCGTAGCGATGAGGCCGCTCTTGCCCGAGCCGCGCACGGCGTAGCTCGCGCACCGTGCCTCGGCCGCGAAGCGCCGCACGAGCAGGTCCTCGAGCGCGGTGCAGCGCTCCGGCGTGGCGTAGAGCTCTGGAGCGAAGCCCGCGCGCGCAGCCGGGACATGCACCGAGAGGGCCGAGGGCGCCGCAAACGGATCGCCCTGTACGCGATCGATGGAGAGCTCGAACGCACCGAGGTCGTACACGCCCCGCAGCGACTTGTACGCCGGGTAGCCCCTCCGGTCGATCCCAGCGAGCCGCCCCTCCAGGTCGCGGCGCGTCCTCATCGCGCATCATCCCCCTTGCCGCGCTTGCGCCGCCGCGCGCGCCGTTCCTTGCCGCCCCCGAAGCTCAGCCACCCGCGCCGGCGAAACACCACGATCTGCGCGATCGCGATGACCACGCACATGGCCACCATCACCGGATAGCCCCACGACGCGCCGAGCATCGGCATGTTCTTGAAGTTCATACCGTACCAGCTCGTGATGAACGTGAGCGGCATGAAGATCGTCGCCACCACGGTGAGCCACTGCATGACGCTGTTCTGCTGGATGTCGATCTCTTCCTGGTAGAGGCTGTGGACCTGCAGGTTGTAATCCTGCAGCGACTCGAGCCGGGCGGAAAGGCGGTCGAGCCGGCGCGCGACGGAGGCGAAGCGCTTGCGGTCCTCGGAGCCGAGCACATCGGACGTTTCATCCGCGAGCACGTCGAGCACGTCGGACATGCCCTGGTAGAAGGCATCGAGGCCGATCAGGCGGCGCACGTCGGCCATCATGCGGGCGCGGTCGACGCGCACCTTCCCCTCGAGCAGCCGCTCCTCGACGACTTCCAGGTCGTCGCGGACACGGGTGAGCAGCTCCGGCTGCTCGCGCAGCGGCGCGCAGAGCAGCGCGCGCAGCACGGACGCGACCGTCTCCATCGACACCCCGTCCGACACGAGGCGCTCGATCACCCGATCGCAGAAGCCATGGTCGTCGAGCAGCATGAGGACGTCGGGCTTGAGCAAGAAGCCGAACCGCGCGGCGCCCGTCGCCTTGTCCAGCGCCTTGCTCGACACCTTGCCCGACGCCCTGCTCATGCACGCGGGGAGCACGACGACGCCCGCCACGCAGGTACCCAGGCGCTCGGCGAACGGCGCGGTAGCGTGCTCGGCCTGGGTGAGCACCTCGCGCACGGCGGGGTCGGCCACGGCATCCAGGCCCTTGGCGTACTGCATGAGCTCGACGCGCGCCTCGGCCGTGTCCTCGGATGCGGCGGCGACGAGCCGCCCGGACCGTATCACCCAAACCTGCGCCATGGAAGCCGCCCTTCAACGTACGCACCCGTCGTGGCCATCGCTTCCATTGTACCCCGCCCCCTCCCGCGCCCCGCCGCCCGAGTCATTGGGGACGGGTTCATTTGACTCACTGAGTCATTGGGGACGGGTTCAATTGACTCACCGCGCCGGCGATGAGCTACCCTTCGGCTTCGATGTGCCGGATGCTCGGAATGCACCAGGTGAGCACGGCGAGTACAAGCATCGCGCAACCCGCTCCCGAGAACCACGCCGGCGCGCCCACGGTATCCGCGAAGAGCGTCGAAGCCGCGAGCCCCAGCGGCATCGCCCAGGACATGATGGCGCCGTAGAGGCCGAAGACGCGGCCGAGGAACTCGGGCGGCACGCGCTCTTGCATGAGCGCGGTCTGCGGCCCGGAGTAGAAGGGCGAGCTCAACCCCATGAGGAAGCTCATGGCGAGAAACGCCGCGAACCCGCCCGCGCCGAGCAAACCGGCAACGAGCGTCGCCGCACCATAGAGCGCCGTCGCCGCCACGACGGTGAGCGCTCGGTTCTTGAAACCGCCCGTCGCCGTGAGCAACGCCGAGCCCGCGATCATCCCGATCGAGAAGACGATCTCGGCCAGGGCGGCATCCGCCGTCGTGCCGCCGAAGTGGTCGAGCGTCATGAGCGGGAAGAGCGCCGAGATGGGCGAGAACACGAGGGTGAACGCGAAGCCGCACCAGAGCAGGGCGAACAGGCCGCGGTAGCCGCGCAGCACCCGGTAGCCGTCGCGGGTTTCCGCAAACAGGGCGCGCATGTCGCCGCCGGGAGCGCTCGAGCCGCCCGCCGAGCCCGGCTCCCTGCCGCCCGCGCGGATATGCGCCGCGAGCACCGCGCCCGCGGCGAAGAGCGCGCCGACGACATCGGGGACGACCATGGGCACGAGGCCGGACAGCGGGTAGATCACCGCCGCGAGCGCTGTTCCCAGGATGTAGCCGCCCGATTGCACCGCCTGCGCCGCGCCCGCCAAGCGGGTCAGGTACTCCGGGGGCGCGAGCAGCGGGGTGAGCGCTTGGAAGGCGGGCGTGTGGAACGCGCTGCCGATCGCGCGGAGGAACAGCGCCGCGATGACCACCCAGACGGGCAGCTCGCCCATCGCGGCAGCCACCGCCACCACGAGGCTCACCGCCGCGATGAACAGGTCCGCGCCGATGAGCGAGCGGCGCAGCGGGAAGCGGTCGACGATGGTGCCCGCGACCATGCCGAAGAGCGCGAGCGGCAGGAAGCCCGCGAGCGAGGCGAGGGAGAGCATGCTCGCGGAGTTCGTCGTGAGCGTGATGTGCCAAATGAGCCCCATCTGCAGCACGGAGCTTGTAAGCACCGAGATGAGCTCGCCGCCCCAGACGCACGCGAGCTTGAGCTTCCACGCGCCGCGTGCAGAGCAATTTGCGCCAAACGCGCCCACAAGCTTCCCCTTCCCTTGAGTCAATGGGGACGGGTTCAAATGACTCACTGAGTCAAACGAACCCGTCCCCAATGTCTCGGCGAGTCAATTGAACCCGTCCCCAATGACTCAGGCGCGGAGCTCTCCGTCGTGCGCCACGCCGTCGGTCGCCTCCGCCACGATGTAGCGCGGGCGCGCCTTCGTCTCGAGGTAGATCTTGCCCACGTACTCGCCCACGATGCCGAGCGAGACCATGATGAGGCCGCCCACGAGCCAGATGGAGACCATCAGGCTCGACCAGCCCTCGACCACATGCCCGAGCGCCAGGCTCACGAGCGTGTAGGCGAACATCGCGAGCGCCACGATGATGGAGAGGCCGCCGAGCAGCGTGACCCAGCGGATGGGCTTCACCGAGAACGACGTGATCCCGTCGAGCGCGAAGGAGGCCATCTTCTTGAGCGGGTACTTCGACTCGCCCGCGAAGCGCTCCCCGCGCACGTAGTACACCTTGTCCGTCGTGAACCCGAGCGCCGGCACGATCCCGCGCAGAAAGAGGTTCACCTCGCGGTAGCCCGAGAGCGCCGCGAGCGCGCGCCGCCCCATGAGGCGATAGTCGGCGGAATCCGAGACGAGCTCCACGCCGAGCCAGCGCATGAAGCCGTAGAACGCCTCGGCCGTTCCGCGCTTGAACGCCGTGTCCGTGCCGCGGCTGCTGCGCACGCCGTAGACGATCTCCGTCCCGGCGCGGTGCTTCTCGAGCATCTCGTCCATGGCGTCGATGTCGTCCTGCAGGTCCGCGTCGAGCGAGATGGCACAGTCGAAGCCCTCGTCGAGCGCGCGCATGAGCCCGGCGAAGAGCGCGTTCTGGTGCCCCTCATTATGCGCGAAGGAGATGCCCTCAAACCACGGGGCATCACCCTCGACGCCCAGGCGTGCCGGGTCTGCGTGGAGCTCTTTGATGAGCGCCCAGGTCGCGTCGCGGCTGCCGTCGTTCACGAAGAGCACGCGGCTGCTCGGCGCGATGGCGCCCCGCTCCACCAGGCTCGAGAGCTTCGCCGCGAGCCGCCGCGCGGTCTCGGGCAGCACCTCCTCCTCGTTGTAGCACGGCACCACCACGCACAGCCGCACTGCGGGCTCCCCCATCGCAGCCTCCGCCATCTCAGACACCCTTCTCGATCCTCGCCAGCACGCGACCCGCCGCGCCGCTAGGCCAGGCGCGCGAACTTGCGCTTCCCCACCTGCAGCACCGCGCCCGCATGGAGCAGCGCGGGGTCGACGTTGTAGCTCTTCGGCGCCACGGGCTGCTGGTCGATCTTCACGCCGCCGCCATCGATGAGGCGGCGCGCCTCGCCCGCGCTCGGGGCGAGCCCGGCCTCCTTGAGCACGCCGGCGAGGTACACGAGGCCCTCGGCGTTCGGCGTGAGGTCCACGTGCACCTCGGCGATGTCCTCGGGCAGCTCGTCCTGCTTGAACACGCGGTCGAACGCGGCCTTCGCCTCCTCGCCCGCGCCGGCGCCGTGGTAGGCGTCCACGATGTTCACCGCGAGCGCGCGCTTGAGCTCGTACGGGTCGGCCGAGCCGTCGGCCAGCGCCGCGTCGATCGCGTCCACCTCGTCCACGGAAAGGGTCGAGGCCAGGCGGTAGTACTTGCCGATCATCTCGTCCGGGATGGACATGATCTTGCCGAAGGCGTCCGCCGGCGCGTCGGTGAGGCCCACGTAGTTGCCGTAGGACTTGCTCATCTTGCGCACGCCGTCCGTGCCCTCGAGCAGCGGCATGGTGAGCGCCACCTGCGGCTCCATGCCCATCTTCTCCATGAGCTCGCGGCCGGCGAGCAGGTTGAAGAGCTGGTCGGTGCCGCCCATCTCCACGTCGGCCTTGATGACCGTGGAGTCATAGGCCTGCATGACGGGGTAGAGGAACTCGTGGAGCGCGATGGGCGTCTGGCTCTGGTAGCGCTTGGTGAAGTCGTCGCGCTCCAGGATGCGCGCGACGGTGAACTTGCTGCAGAGCTCGAGCAGGCCCTTCAGGTCGAGCGAGAGGATCCAGTCGGCGTTGTGCACGATGGTGGTCTTCTCCGGGTCCAAGATCTTCATGGCCTGGGAGACATAGGTCTCGGCGTTCGCCTCGATCTGCTCGGAGCTGAGCTGCGGGCGCGTGGAGTTCTTGCCCGACGGGTCGCCGATGAGCGCCGTGCCGTTGCCGATGATGAGCGTCACCTTGTGGCCGAGGTCCTGGAACTGGCGCATCTTGCGCAGCGGCACCGCGTGCCCCAGGTGCAGGTCCGGGCTCGTGGGGTCGACGCCGAGCTTGATGTTGAGCGGCACGCCGCGCTCAAGCTTCTTGCGCAGCCCCTCCTCCGGGACGATCTGCGCGGTGCCGGACGTGATGATGCGCATCTGTTCATCGATTGGGAGCATAGCTCACCCTCCTGGTATCTCTAGCACCCTCGCCCGCCGGGCGGTGCTCTGGTCACAGATAGTTCTAGTGTAGCCTAGATGCGACGTCCGTGGGGCGGGGTCGGAGCATTGGATGCGCCCGCTCCCGCGCGCCGGGATGGCCGCATGGGCGGCGGCGCCTCACGAGAGCACGGCATGGTAGCCGATGATGCTCTCCTTCCCGTACCACTGGGCGAGGCGGTAGTTGATGTAGTTGTCCATGTTGTCGCGGATGTCGCCCATGAAGAGCACCTTCGGCGCGGCGGTGTAGTACGCCACGTCGACGGAGCCCTCCTCGCTCTCCTCGAGGTACGCGAGGCGCGCCCGCACCTGCTCGTCGTACTCCCGCGCCTCGCCCGAGATGAGCGAGGTCGCCGCCGAGATGGACACGAGGTCGTCGCGGTGCCGCTCGTCGACGGCGAGCGATGCGACCGCCATGACGAGCACGAGCACGCAGCAGCCGAGGTGCGCCGCGAGCGCGCGGCGGCGCGGGAACGGGCGCGCGCCGGCGGCCGTCGCGCCGTCCTGCGCCCGGCACGCCTCCCGCCGCTCCAGGCGCCGCACCACCCAGCCGGTGAGCCAGCCCGCGCACAGCAGCACCGCCGCCACGAAGAAGTCGTAGCGGATGTTCTGCACGCGCCCCGGCCCCACGGTGCCCATGGAGAAGAACGTCGGCGCGAAGCTCGCCATGAACAGCAGCGCGAGCGCGATGGCGGGAGCCCCGGGCAGGGCGAACGAGCAGCGCGACCGCCGGGCGATGCGCGCGAACACCGGCAAGAGCAGCGCGAGCGCGAGCACCATGAAGCCGTTCGTCCACAGCAGCGCGTACTCGAAGCCCGCGAGAGCGCTGCGCGCGAGCGTGGGCACCACGCCGAGGTTGTCGCCCGCGAACTGGCTCAGCTGGCGCTCGACGTTGCCGGGGGCGGCCATGGAGCAGGCGAACCCCACCGCGAGCACGGCGAGTGCCGGGACCAGGAGCCACGCGGAGCGCCGGCCGCGCGCCAGCGCCGCCACGACGGCGCCCGCGAGCGCGACCACCGCCACGAGCCCGGTCACGTAGTTCCCGCCGCCGATCACGAAGGCGAGCAGCACGAGCGCCGCGCTGCGCGCCGCCATGCCCGGCCCGGTGAGCGCGCCGCGGCGCGTCCGCCCGCGCAGGAGGCGCACGGCGAGCCCCGCGCCCACGAGCAGGAGCGCATGGTAGAAGGTGTAGTAGATGGCGGAGTTGTACCACCAGAAGCCCTCAACGGGGCTCGGCAGCAGCTGCGTCTGCAGCAGCAGCGCCGCGCAGGCCACGCAGAGCCACTCCGCGCGCCCCGCGCCGCACACGTCGCGCACGACCACCGAGGCGGCATAGCCCGTGGCGAGCACGAGCGCCGCGATGATGCCCACCGCCCCGAGCCCGTAGAGCCCCTCGCCGAACACCCCGGGCTGCAGCGCCATGAGCACGATGGCCGAGTACGTCCCCTGCCACGAGCTATAGGTGTCCGCCGCCTCAGTGACGGCGGCCGCGACCGCGCCGGGGAGTCCCTCGCCCGCCTCGAGCGCGGCGTGCGCGTCCACGCCGTAGTGCCAGTCGTCGGCGTAGCTGTGGTCGTAGCGCGAGATGGCGAGCATGGGGATGAGCGCGAGCGCGAGCAGCACGGCGAGGCCCACGGCGAGCACCGCGATGGGATCTGCCGGGCGCGGCGCGCGGCGCAGGTGCCGACCGGCCTGCCAGCGCTCCCCTGCCGCGCCCGTCCCCGAGACGGCGGCGCACTCCCCTGCGCCCGTGAACCCGTGCTCCATGTCCCACCTTTCGATCGGCGCCCCGGACGCCTCGCCGAGGGGCGCTTGCGGCCGCGCACCCGTCAAAGCCCGCCAACGGTATGCAATCGGTCTGAAATTTGCCTTTGATAAGCATACCCAAGACCTCGGGCGGCGTTGTTGCGGTAATGTGGTGAAGTGTATGTATGACGAGCATCCGCCCGCGGCGCCCCGCCGCGATGCGCGGCGTCGAAACCTTCAGGAGGTCGATATGGGTCCTCGCCAGCGGCAACGCCGGTTCCGCGCGAAAACGCACATTGCGCCCATCATCATCGGTTCGTTCTTCGGCTTCATGCTCCTCGCGGGCGTCGCCTTCGGTGTCGGCATGATCGGCGTCGTGGAGACCTGGCTCCAGGATCTTCCCGACTACACGGACACCGACCTGTACCTCCCGAGCGAGCCCACGACGATCTTGGACGCCGACGGCAACAAAATCGCGAGCTTCTACACGCAGAACCGCACGACGGTCGATCTCGACCAGATCTCGAAGTACGTCGTCGACGGCACGGTCGCCACCGAGGACGAGCGCTTCTACGAGCACGGCGGCATCGACCTCATGGGCATCCTGCGCGCCGTCGCGGTGCAGCTCACCGGCGGCTCCGAGGGCGCCTCGACCATCACCCAGCAGCTCGTGCGCAACACGATCCTCTCGGACGAGCAGTTCGACGTCACGCTCGAGCGCAAGGTGCGCGAGGCATACCTCGCCATCAAGATGGAGGAGATCTACTCCAAAGACCAGATCCTCAACATGTACCTCAACGTCATCAACTACGGCCACGGCGCCTACGGCATCGAGGCGGCCTCGAACGTCTACTTCTCCAAGAGCGCCAAGGACCTCACCCTCGCCGAGGCGGCGCTGCTCGTGGGCCTGCCGAACGCCCCGTCGCAGTACGACCCCACCGTCAACCCCGACTACGCCCTGAGCCGCCGCAACACGGTGCTCGACCGCATGCTCTCGAACGGCTACATCACCCAGGAGGAGCATGACGCCGCCCAGGCCGAGCCCATCGTGCTCAACCTTTCCGAGACCTCCGGCACGGGCGTCGACATCTACAACTACCCCTACTTCGTCGACTACGTGCGCAACCTGCTCTCCAACGAGTTCGACTACAACCAGATCTTCTCGGGCGGCCTCACGGTGCAGACGACCATCAAGCCCGATGTCCAGGCGGCCGCCGAGGCGGCGGTGATCGACCAGCTCGACGCGGTGGGCGTCGAGAACCTCCAGGCCGGCATGACCGTCATCGACAACAAGACCGGCGCCATCGTGGGCATGGTGGGCGGACGCGACTACTACGCCGACAGCGAGCACACCAACCACGCGATCACCCAGCGCCAGACGGGCTCCTCCTTCAAGGCGTTCACGCTCGCCACGGCCATCCATGAGGGCATGAACCCCAACATCATCATCAACTGCAACTCGCCGCAGACCTTCGACGACGGCACGTACACCGTGCAAAACATCGGCAACGCCCAGTACGGCTACATCTCACTCGCCCGCGCCACGGAGCTCTCGTCGAACACGGGCTACGTGCAGATCGCGAAGGCCGTGGGCGTCCAGAACGTCATCGACATGTGCCACGAGCTCGGCATCGATAACGACATGGATCCCAATTCCTCGCTCACGCTGGGCACGGAGGAGCTCTCCACCCTGCAGATGGCCGAGGCGTTCTCGACGTTCGCCTCCGGCGGCATGCACCGCGACGCCATCGCCATCACCAAGATCACGAACCGCGACGGCGAGGTCATCTACGAGCATAAGGACGAGCCCGAGCGCGTGCTCGAGACGGGCGAGGCCGAGGTGGTAACCGACATCCTCGAGGGCGTCGTCTCCAACGGCACCGCCATGACCGCGCAGCTCTCGGTAAACCAGCCCTTCGCCGGCAAGACGGGAACGACCGAGAACTACGGCGACCTGTGGTTCTGCGGCTACACCCCGCAGTACAGCGTCGCCGTGTGGACGGGCTTCACGGCCGGCGGCTCGAACACGATCTACATCGGCGGCCGCACCGCCTCGACGAGCGACCTGCCGCAGCCCATCGCGCGCAACTTCTTCAACACCATCCTCGACGGCGTGGAGCGCGAGGAGTTCCCCACCGGCACCACGCCCTCCTACCGCGCCGACTCGTACTGGGAGGTCGACGGCAAGCCGCTCACCGGCGGCAGCGCGACCACGGCCGAGACGCCCGAAACCGAGGAAGAGGAAGCGCCGACCACCACGTCACCGAACTCGCCCACAAGCCCGACGAGCCCCACGACGAGCGAGCCCGAGCCGGATCCCGAGCCGGAGGAGCCGCCTGCGACGACGGATCCCGAACCCGCCGCCTGAGTCAATGGGGACGGGTTCAATTGACTCACCGAGTCAATAGGGACGGGTTCAAATGACTCACTGAGTCAAACGAACACGTCCCCAATGACTCACAAACGCCCGGGTATCGCAGCGATGCGGTACCCGGGCGTTTTCGTACGAAGATGCAGATGCAGCAGGCCGCGCGCCCGCGAGAACCCGCCCGCGGAGGGGCCTCGGCTCCTACCGGCGCGAACCGCAGAGCTTCGACATGAGGCTCTCGAAGCGCTCGCCGTCCTCCTCCGTGCGCGTGATGACGAGAATCGTGTCGTTGCCCGCGAGCGAGCCGAGCACGGCGGGGAGCTCAGCGGCGTCGATGGCGGCGGCGATGCCCGAGGCGGTGCCGGGCTGCGCCTTCACGAGCACCTGGTTGCCCGTGCGCACCACTTCCACCACGAGCTCGGACACCATGCGCTGCAGATGCAGGTCCTCCGCGAGCACGTAGACGCCCTCGGGCAGCTTGCGCAGCCCCATATCGGCGATATCGCGCGAGATGGTGGCTTGCGTGCAATCGAATCCATATGCCTTGAGTTCATCGACGAGCATGCGCTGCGTGCGGACGTCCTTGTTGCGGACGATCTCGCGGATCGCTTCCTGCCGGTTGCTGCGCTTCTTTGCCATATGCGCCCATCCTTCGACAAAACGTGGTATGCATAGCGATAGTTTACTGAAATCTGCAGAGAACTGCGGAAATGTAATCATTTGGAAGCATACTCTATGCAGAATATGAAAAACTGCGCGCCGCGAGCCGGGCGCGCGCCGCATCACACGCAGGCAACGAGGTCGAAAGGACTGCGGCCGATGGGCAGCCGCGATATGCGGGCGAGCTGCGCGAAGCGGGCGCTCAGGCAGCATCCCAGGATATTCTTCCGCGCGATCAAGGCATACATGAAGCCGAGGGCGCGCCCTTGCCGCCCCAGGGCGGCGACCGTCTCGCGCGTGCTCGGCGCCGTGACGATGTCGCGCACGCGCTCGGTGCGCTCGATGGACGAGATGCCGTGCTGCGCGTACACGCGCTCGATGCTCACGATGATCTGCCGCATATGCAGCTGATGGATGGCGCGCATGAGCGCCTCGTCATGCTCCCGGTGCCATGCGGCGGCGAGCTGCAGCATGCATTCATGGTCGCGCTCATGCATCCGGTACGTCTCGGCATCGATGCCCGCAAGGCGGGGGTCCATATGGTACAGGGCGCTCTCGACCGCGCCCACGCGCTCGACGTCCTCGATATACGCCGCCATGAAAGCCGTCTGGCTTCCCAAGAGCCCCATGCGCATCCCCAGCCCCTCGATGCGCGCGCGCTCGAAGAGCTTGCCCCGCACGAAGCCCAGGATGCCCTCGTTCATGAAGAGTGGCACCTCGTCGCGGAAGGCCTCGGCATCGGTGGTGGGCTCGACGGAGAAGCGGAGCACATGCGAGGCATGCCCGCCCGAGCCCATCGGCTCGTCGACGGAGAGCGCCATGATGGCGAGCTCGAGGTCGTGCGCCTTGACCGCGCGCTCGAGCGCCGCGAGGGCGCCGGGAGCGAGCCAATCGTCTTGCGCCATGGCCAGGATGTAGTCGCCGCGCGCCTGCTCCAGGGCAGCATCGAACGCCTGGGCGTAGTCCACCTCGCCGTTCTCGATCACGTCGACGCGGATGTCGCGCTCCGCGATGCTCCGGCACATGGCAACGGTGCGGTCGCGCGAGCCGCAGTCGCTCACGACCACCTGGACGCTGCCGAAGGACTGGTTGAGCGCGCTCTCGAGGGAACGGACGATGCGCCGCTCGGCATCGCGCACGACGAGCACGACCGTCGCAAACGGCTTCCGCACGCCATGGAGCGCCATGTGCCCAGCCCCCTCTCGCTTCTCGCAAGCGTCACTTGGCTACATGGTAGCACCCGCGCTTTTCCCTCGATTTCAGGGGATGGGGCTGCACGTCTTGTTCAAATGTTCTGCATCTTCCCAGCACAACATGGCGGCATCGTGCGGGGGTGCGGGCAGACGGCGGGCACATGCTCGGCCGCCGCGTGCGGTCACGCGAGGGGCGTGAGCGCGCCCTCCGGGTAGGCGACATCGGCGAACACGAGGCCGCACGCGGGAGCCGTGGGACCTGCCGCCGCGCGGTCGCAGGCGGCGAGGGCATCCGCCACCCACGCCTCGTCCCGCCGGTGCGCGCCCACCTCGACGAGCGTCCCCACGATGGTGCGCACCATCGAATGCAAAAACGCATTGCCGGTGATGGTGAACGCGAGCACCTCCTCGCCGAGCTCGCGCCCGCGCTCGAAGCCCACCGCCATGACGTTGCGGCACGTGGGCTTCCCCTCGGCCGACGACGCCTTGCAGAAGCTCTTGAAGTCATGCTCGCCCACGAGCGCCTGGGCGGCGCGCGCCATCGCGGCATCGTCGAGCGGCATGCGCTGCCACCACACGTGGTCGCGCGTGAGCACGGGGCGGTTCGGGCGGTCCGCGATGCGGTAGATGTAGGTGCGCGCGCAGGCGTCGAAGCGGGCGGAGAAGCCCTCCGCCGCGTGGAACACCTCCTGGACGGCGATGTCCCGGGGCAGGAGCGCGTCCATGGCGCGCAGCCAGCGCCGCGCGGGGATCTCGAGCTCGTCGTCTGCGGCCGGGAAGCTCACGTACTGGCTGAGCGCGTGCACGCCGGCATCCGTGCGCCCAGCGCAGGTGAGCTCCACGGGGCGGCGTAGGAAGACCTCGAGCGCGTGCCGAAGCTCGCCCGCGACCGTGCGCACCCCCTCCTGGGGCTGCTCCGCGAACCCGCTGTACGCGCCGCCCGAATATGCGAGCCGAAGCACGATGGTCGCCGCGCTCCCCGCGCTGGCCGCCGTCTCGTCCATGCCGTATCCCCTTAGCATCCGGGAAGCCGACGTATCGGCTCCAGCCTTCCTACCATAGATGAGAAGCTACCACGATGGCCGCCATCGTGCATAGCCCCCCGATGAGCGCGAGCCGGTCGCGCGCCGCGAGCGGGCGCGGGCGGGCGCGGTGCGCATGCGGCTCGAACCCGCGCGCGTCCATGGATTCCGCGATGCGGTCCGCCCGCCGGAAGAGTCCCACGACGAGCGGCGTGATGACCGTGCCCCATGCGCGCACGCGCTTGAGGACGCCGCCGGCGAACGATACGCCGCGCGCCGCCTGCGCCCGCTGTATGCGCTCCGCCTCCTGGCTGACGAGCGGGATGAGCCGGAGCGCCATCGAGAGCGCGAGGCCGATGTCGCCCACCGGCACGCCCATGCGCCCGAGCGGCGCCATGAGACGGACGAAGGCGTCGGCGAGCTCCGTGGGCGTCGTGGATGCGCCCACCGCGAGCGCGAGGCAGGCGAGCACGATGATGCGCGCCATGGCAAGCCCCGCCCGCGCCGCGCCCGCAACGCTGATGCCGAACGGGGCAGCGACCATGATGTCGGCGCTGCCGTCGAGCGAGATGACGTTCGCCGCGATCACGAGCACGAACAGGACAAGCAGTGCCCGGAGCGACCGCGCGGCCGACCGGACTCCCACGCCCGCCGCCCTGAGCGACACGAGGGCGAGGGCGAGCCACGCGAGCAGCGCCCAGGGCGCGGGCGAGAGGAACACCGCCACGGCCGCGGCGAGGAACAGGAGCACCTTCACCCGTGCGTCGATCGTTGCGAGCAGCGTCGCGGGGGTTTGCGCGGGCTGCGGCGCGGGAGCAACGGGCTGACGCGTGGCTCCTCGCTCCTCCTGCACCGCCGGCTCCTCCGCCGCCAGCAGCGCATCGACCGCGTGCCGGAGCTGCATGGTTTCCGGGGGCGCGATGCCGGAGCGCTCGAACGCCGCGATGTCGAGCTCCTCCGGGGTGCCCGCCCACGCGATCGCGCCCGCGCGCATGAGCGCCACGCGATCCGCATCCGCCAGCCATTCCTCAAGGTCGTGGCTGACCACCATGATGGGCATCCCATCGCGCGCAAGCGAGCGCACGAGATCGTGCAGGGCGGCTCGACCCGCCGCATCGAGGCCGGCGCTCGGCTCGTCGAGCACGAGGGCGCGCGGTGCGGCCGTGAGGATGCCGCCGAGCGCCACCCGGCGTGCCTGCCCGCCCGAGAGCGCGAAGGGATCGCGGTCGAGGAGCTCACCCACATCGAGCATGCGGGCGACGCGCTCCACCGCGGCCGTGATGCGCTCCTCCGAGAAGCCGAGATTCCGCGGGGCGAAGGCGAGTTCCTCCGCGACCGACTCCAAGAAGAGCTGGGACTCGGGATCTTGGAATGCGACGCCCACCGCGCCCGCCGTGACCGGCCGCCCCGCGAGCGCCACGGTGCCCGCGTCCGGCGGGGTGAGCCCCGCCATGGTGCAGGCGAGCGTCGTCTTGCCGGCGCCCGAGGCACCCGCGACGAGCACGACCTCGCCCGCGGGGATGTCGAGCGAGACACCGTGCAGCACCTCGGTGCCGCCGCGCGAGGCTCGCACATCGCGGGCGCTCAGGCCTTGGCGCTCACCGTCTTCGACATCTCGCGGCGCGACCGTCCGCAGCCCGCTGCGAGCCGCCCGTGCTACCGCGGCAACACTCCGGGCATCAAGCGCCCCCTCTTCCAACTGCCCAGCGAGCCAGGACGCCACCGGGCCAGGCTCTACACCCCAAGCGGGGTCATAGCCCTGCGCGACGGCCGCGCGCAGCGCATCCACGTAGGTAGAGGGCGGCAGCACCTCGACGAGCCTGCCGTCTCCGGCGGCAAGCAGCTCGCGCGGAGTCGCCTCCCAGGCGATGCGCCCGTCATCGAGGCAATACACGCGGTCGCACATGAGCGCCTCGAGGGGGTCGTGCGTGATGAGCGCCACGCCGGTGCCCGCGCGCGCAACAGCGCGCACGAGCGATCGGAAGGACGCGCGCGCCGCGCTATCAAGCTGCGAGGTGGGTTCGTCGAGCACGAGGTACGAGGGCTCCATGGCGAGCACCGCCGCCAAGATGAGGCGCTGCTGCTCGCCGCCGGATAGGCTCCCCACCGCGTGCGCCTCGAACCCCGCAAGGCCCACGGCAGCAAGCGCCCGCGCGGTGCGCTCCTCGATTGCCCGTTCGTCAAGATCAAGGTTCACGAGGCCGAACGCGACCTCGTCTGCGACGACGGTCGAGATGATCTGGTCAGCGGGAGCCTGCCCCACGCAACCGACGAGCCGCCGTACGCGCTCCCTTCCCCCTTCGTCAGCAGACGAGGTGCCATCAACCAGAATCGTGCCCTCAGAGGGCATCTGCGCAGCACACATGAGGCGCGCGAGCGTGCTCTTGCCCGACCCGTTCGCCCCGACGAATGCTACAAGCTCTCCGGGGGCGATGTGACACGAGACATCGCGCAGGGCGGGAGCCGCGTCTTCGAGCAGAACGCGCGCATTCCAGACCTCGAGCATGGTCTTCCCTCCCCTTCAAGCGCCCCGAATAGAACAAACAACGCGAAACGAACGTTTTATACGGGGGTGGCCGAGTAGCCGCAACATCGGCAACACAACTACCTGCTGTTTTATTGGTACGCACCCTCTTGCTACTTCAGGAGGTGCCTATAAACCGTTCGTTTCGCGCAGTTTGGGTTTTCAAGCCATCAAACTGCCGATAAAAAAGGCCCCGCCGCAGGGCAGGGCCTTCCACATGCGATTGCGGCACGCCGCTACTCAGAGGCCTGCTCCTCGGTCGCCTCGGGCTCAGCGGCCTCGACCTCGACGGTCTCCTCGGCAGCAGCCTCCTCGACGGGAGCCTCCTCCTCGGTCTCCTCGGCCTTCTTCGGCGCGACGGGCTTCACGGGAGCCGGCGCGGCCTTCTTGGCCTTGGGGGTGCAGGGCTCGGAAACGATCTCGATGATGACCATCGGGGCGTTGTCACCCTTGCGGGGGCCGAGCTTCATGATGCGGGTGTAACCGCCGTTGCGGTCGGCCCACATGCCCTGAGCGGCCTTGTCGAAGATCTCGGCCACGAGGTCCTTGTCGCCGAGCTTGGCGATGGCGAGACGGCGGGAGTGAAGGTCGCCCTTCTTCGCCCACGTGATGATGGGCTCGGCATAGCTGCGGAGCGCCTTGGCGCGCGTCTCGGTGGTCTTGATGCGATCATAGGTGAACAGCGCCTGGGCAAGGCTCTTCTTCATGGCCTTGGTGTGGCTCGCATCGGTACCGAGCTTCAGGCCCTTCTTCTTGTTGTGACGCATGGTCTCGTTTCTCCTCTATATGCTGACCGCTTAAGCCTTCAGGCTCAGGCCCATGGACTCAAGCTTGTCCTTGACTTCCTCGATCGACTTCACGCCGAAGTTGCGGATGTTGAGAAGATCGTTCTCGGAGAACTCCACAAGCTGGCGCACCGAATGGATGCTCGCGCGCTTCAGGCAGTTGTAGGAGCGCACGGAGAGATCCAGGTCCTCGATCTGCTTATCGAGCTCGGCGTTGTCGTTCGTGACCTCGGGGGCGAAGATCGAAGCCTCCTCCTCGACCTCGGGGGTCTCGGCGAGGTTCATGAACGCAGCCATGTGCTGGTTGATGATGTTCGCGGCCTGCACCACGGCCTCGCGGGGCGTGATGGCGCCGTTCGTCTCGATCTCAAGCACCAAACGGTCGTAGTCGGTACGCTGACCCACGCGGCACGCCTCGACGAGCTTGGCGCAGCGGCGCACCGGCGAGAAGAGGGAGTCGACGTGGATGTAGCCGATCGGGTCGCTCTCGCGCTTGTTGCCCTCGTAGGACACATAGCCGCGACCGTGACCGATGCGCATGCTCATCGTGAGGTGGCCGCCCTCGTTCAGCGTGGCGATGTGCTGCTCGGGGTTGACGAGCTCGAACTCGGACGGGATGAAGAAGTCAGCACCGGTGACCTCGCACGGGCCGTCGATGGAGATGGTCGCCGTGCCCTCGTCGACCGACGTGCCGTTCGCGCGGAACACGAGACCCTTCACGTTGAGGACGATGTCGGTGACATCCTCCACCATGTTCGGGATGGTCATGAACTCGTGCTGAACGCCATCGATCTTGATCGCCTCGACGGCAGCGCCCTCGAGCGAGGACAGCAGCACGCGACGAAGCGAGTTGCCGAGGGTGTCGCCGTAGCCGCGCTCGAGGGGCTCGGCAGACACGCGCGCCGACGTCTCGTTGATCTCTTCGACCTGAACCTGAGGCCTAATGAATTCTGACATGTATTAAAACCTCCAGCCTCAGCAGCCCAAAGCGGACTACTTCGAGTAGAGCTCGACGATGAGCTGCTCTTGGATATCGGTGCTGATCTGCTCGCGAGCGGGCAGCGAGAGCACGTTACCGGAGAGCTTCTCGATGTCGACCTCGAGCCAGCCGGGAACCTCGAAGCGCTCGGACTGGATGAGGGCCTCCTTGATGGGGAGGAGGTCGCGGTACTTCTCGCCCACCGCGATGACGTCACCGGGCTTGACGAGGTAGCTCGGGATGTCGACGCGACGGCCGTTCACCGTGAAGTGGCCGTGGGTGACCGTCTGGCGCGCCTCGCGACGGGTGCGGGCGAAGCCGAGGCGGAACACGACGTTGTCGAGACGGCTCTCGAGGAGGACCATGAGGTTCTCACCCGTGATGCCGTTCATCTTGCGGGCACGCTCGTAGTAGCGGCGGAACTGCTTCTCGAGCACGCCGTAGATGAACTTCGCCTTCTGCTTCTCGCGCAGCTGCATGCCGTACTCAGATTCCTTGCGGCGACGCTTGGGCTGACGCTTCGATTCCTTCTTGCTGCTATAGCCGAGCTCCACGGGATCGATCCCGAGCTGGCGGCAGCGCTTAAGAACAGGAGTCCTGTCGATTGCCATGGTAGTGCGATCCTTTCAGAAGTTACACGCGGCGACGCTTCTTGGGGCGGCAGCCGTTGTGCGGGATGGGGGTCTTGTCCTGGATGCTCGTGACCTCGAGGCCGGCGGCCTGCAGCGAGCGGATGGCGGTCTCGCGGCCGGAACCCGGACCCTTCACGAACACGGCGACCTTGTGCATGCCGTGCTCCATGGCGGCCTTGGCGCAGGCCTCGGCAGCCATCTGGGCAGCGAACGGGGTGCTCTTACGCGAACCCTTGAAGCCCACCTGGCCAGCCGACTTCCAGGCAATGACGTTGCCCTGCGGATCGGTGATGGAGATGATCGTGTTGTTGAACGTGGAACGGATGTGAGCCTGCCCCACGGAGATGTTCTTGCGGTCGGCGCGCTTCACACGGGTCGTGGCGCCGCGCTTGTTCTTAGCAGTAGCCATGTGTTAAGCGCTCCCTACTTCTTCTTCTTGGCACCGATCTGACGCTTCGGACCCTTGCGGGTGCGAGCGTTGGTGTGCGTGCGCTGGCCGCGGACCGGGAGGCCCTTGCGGTGGCGCAGGCCACGATAGCAGCCGATGTCCATGAGGCGCTTGACGTTCTGGTTGCGCTCACGACGGAGGTCGCCCTCGATCATGAGGTGCTGCTCGTCGATGTACTTACGGATGACGTCGACTTCCTCGTCGGTGAGGTCCTTGACGCGGGTATCCGGGTTGATGTTCGTCTCGGCGCAGATCTTCGACGCCGTGGTGCGGCCGATGCCGTAAATGTAGGTCAAACCGATCTCGATGCGCTTCTCGCGCGGCAGATCGACACCGCTAATACGGGCCAATGTAGTTCTCCTCTCTTAACCCTGACGCTGCTTGTGGCGCGGATTCTCGCAGATGACGAGAACCTTTCCGTGGCGCCTGATGATCTTGCACTTATCGCACATCTTCTTGACCGAAGGACGTACCTTCATCGTTCTTCCTTTCGGTAGTGCTCAAACTACAAACCTACTATCTACTCGTCCAGCCGCAGACGTGAATTACCAAGGCTGGGTGCGCGCGATCCGGTTGAGCGAGCCGGATGCCCGCGCTGGGGCGGACGCCCCGCGCTGCCTACTTGTACCGATAGGTGATGCGCCCGCGCGTGAGGTCGTAGGGCGAGAGCTCTACGACGACCTTGTCGCCGGGAAGGATGCGGATATAGTTCATGCGGATCTTGCCCGAGATGGAGCAGAGCACCGTATGACCGTTACCCAGATCGACACGAAACATCGCGTTGGGCAGCGGCTCGGTGACCGTACCCTCGAGCTCGATTGCGTCTTCCTTCTTCACAAGCACATCTTTCTCTCGAATGATGACAGCAGCGACTTATGATACATCATCTTCTGTGTCGTTCATGTGGATTTCACATCGAACGCACACCGGGGGCGGCGTGGTGCGTGCCGGGAGCGCGGACGGGTCGCGTTTGACTTGCATCCCCTGGGCTCGGGCGCGCGGGTCATATCATCCCGTGCTCAAACAGCGCTGCGCGAACTGCGCGCGGGACGATATGACCCGCCCGCTCTGCAGCCTTGATCCACGTGCTCTTCTTCGTGACAACATGGGTATAACTCGTATCAGAGTCCTACTCTACCGCTTATCGTTGCATCAAATACAAGGCGGTGACGACTATGAATGGCAGCAACCCCTTTACGAGAGAGGGTTCCCTCTTCAATCATCCGAACTACTACGTTAAAACCGGGTTCTTTCCCGCAATAGCTTTGGTGCTGTTGAGCACCTTCGTTAAGCCTACCAACATCTGGCCTCATGTCTTGCTTGTCGTCGTTACCGCCTGGATTTTTGTCGTTTACCTTATTCGGCGACACAATCATTCCCTATCGAGCAAAACCCTTACCCGCATCGAATCCGCCACGATTGTCGGCGCAAATGCTCTGACAGCGCTCGCACTTGTACTAGCGCTTGTTCCGAAATTCTTTGGGTAGCGACACACTGGCTTCCCTGATGGAACTCCCTTCGAACCTCGAACACCCTGTAGCTCGATGGGGATGCACGTTGACCTTTGATTCAAAAACGCCACACAGCCTGGACGAATATCACTCGTCCAGGCTATGTGGGGCTCTGCGCAATTCGTCTAAGTTGTGTGGCGATGCGTTCCGGAACGGCACTTCGTCTACCTGGTGTTTTCCCGACCACGCATCCTCTCCTGCCATTCGTCCGCCGTGTGTGGCCACATTGCCCGGACGTATTGCAGGCACACCCTTCCGCATGCGGCAGACTAACCTGTCCCCATTGACTCCGTGAGTCAATTGAACCCGTCCCCAATGACTCAAATAAGCGGGGGCGACTGCCTTATATCGTTCCGCGCGCAGTTCGCGAAGCGCTGTTTGAGCACGGAATGATATAAGGCGGTCGCCCCCGCCCTGGCAGACAGTGACCGGGCGCGCTACATGACCCCGCCCTGGAGGCTGCACCAAGGACCCTGGGCGTCGGCGGTGAGGATCACCGGGCCGTCGTTCGTGATGGCGATGGTGTTCTCGTAGTGCGCGGCGGGCAGATGGTCGTTCGTCGTGACGATCCAACCATCGGCGCCCGTGCTCACGCGGTGCGCGCCGAGCGTGATCATGGGCTCGATGGCGATGACCATGCCGGCCTCGAGGCGCACGCCGCGCCCCTTCTTGCCGTAGTTCGGGACGTTCGGCTCCTCGTGCATCACGTGGCCAACGCCGTGACCCACGTACTCGCGGAGCACGCCGTAGCCGTGGCTCTCGGCGAGCGTCTGGATCGCGTGGCCGATGTCGCCGATGCGGTTGCCGGGCACAGCCTGCTCGATGCCCGCCTTCAGGCAGTCCACCGTAACCTCGCAGAGCGCCTTCACCTCAGGCGCCGGGTTGCCCACGAAGAACGTCCAGGCGTTATCGCCCACCCAGCCGTCGACGATGGCGCCGGTATCGATGGAGATGATGTCGCCGTCGCGCAGGATGACGTCGGGGTTGGGGATGCCGTGCACCACCGCGTCGTTCAGCGAGGCGCAGATGGAACCCGGGAACCCGCCGTAGCCCTTGAAGGCCGGCGTGCCCCCGTGCATGCGGATGATCTGCTCGGCGAGCTGGTCGAGCTCGAACGTGGAGACGCCGGGGCGCACCATGGCGCCCACATGGCGAAGCGCCATCTTGGAGAGCGCGCCCGCCTTCTTCATCTCCTCGATCTCAAAAGGCTCCTTGATCTTGATCATAGACCGAGCGCTTCCTTGACGTCGGCGTAGACCTCGTCGATGGAACGGGCGCCGTCGACGCTCTTGAGGAGGCCCTGGCCGCGGTAGTACTCGACGAGCGGGCTCGTGGCGGTCTCGTAGACGTCGAGGCGGTTCTGGATGGTCTCCGGCTTGTCGTCATCGCGCTGGTACATCTCGCCGCCGCAGCTCGGGCACACGGCGTCGGCCGCAGTGCCGGTGTAGCCGCAGGCGCGGCAGGTACGGCGCGCGGAGAGGCGCTCGATGATGACCTCGGGCGCGACGTCGATGAGCAGCGCCGCGTCGATGGAGCGGCCGAGCGCGGAGAGCTCGGAATCGAGGGTCACGGCCTGCACGGTGTTGCGCGGGAAGCCGTCGAGGATGAAGCCCTTCTGCGCGTCGTCGGCAGCGAGGCGCTCCTTCACGAGATCGATGACGAGCTGGTCGGGCACGAGCTCGCCGGCGTCCATGTACTGCTTCGCCTGGACGCCCAGCTCCGTGCCGCCTTTCACGGCAGCGCGCAGCAGGTCGCCGGTGGAGATGTGCGCCACGCCGTAGTCGGCCACGAGGCGCTGGGCCATGGTGCCCTTGCCCGCCCCGGGCGCTCCCAGAAGTACGATGTTCATAGGAGTCTCCTCTCCCATAGTATGAGCAAAAGCCCCCGCGCTCAGCACGGGGGCTCCTGCAAGAACCTACTTGAAGAACCCGTCGTAATTATAGGTCTTCAACTGACCCTCGAGCTTGTCGACGGTATCGAGCACCACGCCCACCATGATGAGCACCGAGGTGCCACCGAAGGATTGGATGAGCTGGTTGCCCGTCGCCGAGAACACGATCGAAGGCACGATGGCGATGAGCGCGAGGAACACGGCGCTCGGCAACGTGATCTTGTTGAGCACGTTCTTGATGTAGGCCGCGGTGGCGCGGCCGGGGCGCACGCCCGGGATGAAGCCGCCCTGGCGCTTGAGCTGGTCGGCCGTCTCGTCCGGATTGAACACCATGGAGGTGTAGAAGTACGCGAAGAACACGATGAGGACCACGTTGAGGATCCAGTTGATCCAGCCCTGCGCGAGCGCGTTCGCCACGGCCATCACCCAGTTGACACCGGGGAAGAACACGGCGATCTGCGCCGGGAAGTAGAGCAGGGCGCTCGCGAAGATGATCGGCACGACGCCCGCGGTGTTCACCTTGATGGGCAGGTAGGTGGACTGTCCGCCCATGACGCGGCGACCCACCACGCGCTTGGCGTAGCTCACCGGGATGCGGCGCTGGCCGCGCTCGAGGAACACGATGAACGGGATCACGACGAGCACGACCACGACGGCCACGATCGTCACGACGGTACCCATCACGTCGCCGTCGAGCGAGGCGAAAATCGCCTGCGGCAGGCCGGACATGATGTTCGCGAAGATGATGAGCGACATGCCGTTGCCGATACCGCGCTGGGTGATGAGCTCGCCGATCCACATGATGAGCATGGAGCCCGCGACGAGCGTGCCCACGACCATGATGTCGAAGATGATCTCGGGAGCGTCGGCGTTCGCGAAGCTGATGCCGTAGCTCTTGAACAGGAACAGGTAACCGATCGCGTTCAGGATGGAGAGGCCGAGCGTGAGGTAGCGAGAATACTGGGTGATCTTCTGCTGGCCGACCTCGCCCTCACGGGCAAGCTCGTGCAGGCTCGGAATCACGCTCTGCAGGAGCTGCAAGATGATGGAGCTCGTGATGTAGGGCATGATGCCGAGCGAGAACACCGACACATAGCTCAGCGCACCGCCGGAGAAAAGCGTCAGCAACCCCATAGCGCCCTCGGTGGGGAAAAGGCCCGCCATCCCCTGGAAGGGGACGCCGGGCACAGGGACGTGTGCACCGATACGGTACAGCACGAGCATCGCTATGGTGAAGAGAATCTTATCCCGAAGGTCCTTGACCCGGAACGCGTTCTTCAGGCCAGTTAGCACGGGAGCTCGACCGACCCTCCGGCCGCCTCGATCTTGGCCTTGGCGGCAGCGGAAACCTTGTCCACGCGGACGGTGAACTTCTTGCTGGTCTCGCCCTCAGCAAGGATCTTGACGGGCTGGAATTCCTTCTTGATGATGCCGGCTGCCTTGAGCGCGGCGCCGTCGATCACCGCGCCGTCCTCGAACTTCTCGTCGAGGCGGGCGATGTTCACGGGCGCGAACTCGATGCGGCGCGGGTTACGGAAACCCGGGAGCTTGGGCAGGCGCATCGCGAGCGGGGTCTGACCGCCCTCGAAGCCCGAACCCTTGCCGCCGCCGGAACGGGAAAGCTGACCCTTCTGGCCGCGACCCGCCGTGGTGCCGTGACCAGAGGAGTTGCCGCGACCGATGCGCTTGCGGCGATGCGTCGACCCCTCTTGCGGGGTGAGGTCATGAAGCTGCATTGCTACTCCTCTACAATCTCAACAAGGTGCTTGACCTTGAAGATCATTCCGCGGACAGATGCGTTGTCGGGAAGCTCGTGAACACGGTTGATCTTCCCGAGGCCCAGGGCCTTGATGGTCCTGACCTGATCCTGCTTGGCACCGTTGGTGCTGCGGACCTGCTTGACCTTGATGGTATCTGCCATGCTTAACGCTCCTTCTTGCCAACGAACATCTCGGAGACGGTGAGGCCGCGGCGGGCAGCGACGTCCTCAGGGCTCGAGAGCTCCTTCAGGCCCTCGGCAGCGGCCTTGATGATGTTGAGGCCGTTGTCGGTGCCGAGCGACTTGGACAGCACGTTCTTGATGCCGGCAAGCTCGAAGAGGGGGCGCACCGCGCCACCGGCGATGACGCCGGTACCCTCGACAGCGGGCTTGATGATGATGCGGCCGGCACCGAAGTGGCCGATGACCTCGTGGGGGATGGTGCCCTCGTCGGTCACGGGCACATGAAACATGTGCTTCTTCGCGTCGAGCGAAGCCTTGGAGATGGCCAGCGGCACCTCGGCCGACTTGCCCATGCCCAGGCCGACGTTGCCCTTGCCGTCGCCGACGACGACGAGCGCCACGAGCGACATGCGACGGCCGCCCTTGACGGTCTTGGCGACGCGGTTGATGAAGACGACGCGCTCCTCGAACTCGGAGGCCTCGCGCTGCTTGTTGTCACGATTACGAGCCATGCTCTAACCTCCTAGAACTCGAGGCCGGCGGCACGGGCGCCGTCGGCGAGGGCCTTCACGCGGCCATGGTAGATGCGGCCGCCACGGTCGAAACGAACGGCGGTGATGCCAGCCTCGATGGCGCGCTTGCCGATGAGCTCGCCCACCTTCTCGGCGGCCTCCTTGTTCGACGTGTGGGTGCCCTTGAACTCGGCCTCGAGCGTGGAGGCGGAGACGAGGGTGTGGCCCTTGGTGTCGTCGATGATCGCCGCGTAGATGTTGGCGTTCGTACGGGTCACGCGCAGGCGCGGACGCTCGGGGGTGCCGAAGATCTTGCCGCGGACGCGACGCTTACGGCGCGCAAGGCCTGCAGCTTTCGCTTTATTCTTGTCCATGTGAAATCTCCTTGAGAATCCTCGCCCGCACCTAACGGGGTGCGGGACTTGTCCGGGCGGGTCTTACTACTTGGCGGCCTTACCGAGCTTGCGACGGATGTGCTCGCCGACGTAGTGGATACCCTTGCCCTTGTAGGGCTCCGGCGGACGCTTGCCGCGGATCTCGGCCGCGACCTGGCCGACCTGCTGCTTGTCGATGCCCTTCACGTTGATGTGCGTGTTGTCGGGCACCTCGAAGGTGATGCCGGCGGGCGCGTCGTAGATCACGGGGTGCGAATAGCCGAGCGAGAGCTCGAGCGAGGTACCCTTGAGCTGGACGCGGTAGCCGACGCCCGCGAGCTCGAGCGCCTTGGTGTAGCCCTCGGACACGCCGGTGACCATGTTCTGGATGAGGGCGCGGGTGAGGCCGTGACGGGCACGGGTCTCGCGCTCATCGTCGGGACGGCTCACGGTGAGCACGCCATCCTCGACGGTCACGTCGAGCTTGTTGTAGACATCGAGCTCGAGCTGGCCCTGGGGACCCTTGACGGTCACATGCGAGCCGTCGACTGCCACTTCGACTCCGGCGGGAATCTGGACAGGCTTCTTACCGATACGGGACACGGTGTTCTCCTTCCTTCTACTCGCCTAAGCGCTTACCACACGTACGCGACGATCTCGCCGCCCACGCCCGCCTTGCGGCAGTCGCGGTCGGCCATGACGCCGTGGCTGGTGGAAACGATGGCGGTACCAAGACCACCGCGGACGCGGGGAAGGTCGGCGACACCGGCGTACTTGCGCAGGCCGGGCTTCGAGATGCGGCGGATGCCGGAGATGACCTTCTGCTTCTTGGGGCCGTACTTGAGCGTGATGTGGAGGGTCTTCTGGGGCACGGTGTCCTCGACCGTGTAGCCCTCGATGTAACCCTCCTCGAAGAGGACGCGCGCGATCTCGACGAGCTTCTTCGAGCTCGGCATGGAGGCGGCGGCCTTGTTCGCAGCGTTCGCGTTACGGATACGCGTAAGCATGTCTGCGATCGGGTCAGTGAGGTTCATGCAGATTCTCCTTCGTTCTAGATGAACTCGTGCGACCGGTTCTCGCCCACCCATAGCGGACGAGCCTGCATGCACGTTCTTCCCTGCCGGGGCTGCAAATCCCCGACGCTGGCAGTGACTTACCAGCTGGCCTTCTTGATGCCGGGAAGCTCGCCGCGGAGCGCCAGCTCGCGGAAGCACACACGGCACAGGCCGAACTTGCGGTAGACCGAGTGCGGGCGACCGCAACGCTGGCAACGGGTGTACTCGCGCGTCGAGAACTTCTGCTTGCGCTGCTGCTTGACGATCATCGATGTCTTAGCCACATTTCCTCCTAACGTAAGGTATCCATAGCCCCGCGCGGCGACGGGCACCTACCCGCCGCCGCGTGCGCGAGGCAAAAACTACTTCTTGAACGGGAAGCCGAACCCGTCGAGGAGGGCGCGGCCCTCTTCATCGGTGTTCGCGGTGGTAACGATGGTGATGTCCATACCGCGGGTACGGTCGACGGAGTCGAAGTCGATCTCCGGGAAGATGAGCTGCTCGGTCACGCCCATGGAGAAGTTGCCACGGCCGTCGAAGCTCTTGGGGTCGATGCCGCGGAAGTCGCGGATGCGCGGGATCGCGATGGCGGTGAGGCGATCCAGGAACTCCCACATGCGGTCGCCGCGGAGGGTGACCTTGGCGCCGATGGGCATGCCGGCGCGCAGGCGGAAGGACGCGATGGACTTGCGGGCGCGGGTGATCATGGGCTGCTGGCCGGTGATGGCGCGCAGGTCGCGCACGGCACCGTCGATGGCCTTGGAATCGGTCGCGGCCTCGCCGACGCCCATGTTCACGACGATCTTCTCGATCTTGGGGATCTGCATGACGTTCTTGTACTGGAACTTGTCCTGCAGCTGCTGGCGCACCTCGTTCTGGTACTTGGTCTTGAGACGGGGCACGTACTTCTCTTCAGCCATCTTCACTCCTTTGGGGTTTTAAGCACGGGGCGTGGCCTTCCATGTAAAAACACCCCAGGGGTTATTTTACATAGCGGTTGTCCTCGTGCCTCCTGCCGCGCCGTGCGCGCGCTTGGCTTCTCGCGGCACGACGAATCTCCGGCAGGAGCCGGGCAATACGAGTCGGTATGATACGCGCTTGCGGGCGGAATTGCCAGAGAAACTTGCGGAAACCCGCACTGGCTGCGGATTTCCATATTTACAGCGCGCGGAGCGGGGCGGGCGGCATTTGCGCGCCCGCTACTCCCCCGCCGCGCCGCCTACCACGCGTTCGCTTCGAAGAACGCGAGCGCGTTGCCGCCGCACAGCGCCATGCACAGCTGCGCGCCGAAGCGCTTCGTCAGCTGCTCCTGGAACGCTCCGAGCTTCGAGGCGTCCGCCAACCACGACGGGGTCTCGCAGCCGTCGAAATCGCTGCCCAGCGCCACCACGCGCTCGCCGCCCAGGTCGAGCCAGTGCTCGATGTGGGCGCACACGTCGTCGTAGGTGGGCTCCGCCTCCTGCGGGTCGTCCACGAGGAAATCGCTGCAGTAGTTGAGCCCGACGATGCCGCCACGGTCGCGGATCTCGCAGAACTGCGCATCCGTGAGGTTGCGCGGGTGGCCGCACACCGCGCGGGCATTGGAGTGGCTCGCCACGAACGGACGCTGGGCGATGCGAGTCACCTCGTCGAAGCAGGCGTCGTTCAGGTGCGACACGTCGAGCACCATGCGCTCCGCTTCCATGCGGCGCACGGCGTCCCGCCCCAGCGGCGTGAGCCCCGCGTCCTCGTCGTCGTGCCCGCTCGCGAGCGGCCCCCGGGCGTTCCAGCTGAGCGACGCCATGCACACGCCCTCCTGCGCGCAGCGGTGCACCCATTCGAGGTCGTCGGCGAAAAGGCGGGCGTTCTCGATGGTCTTCACCACGCCGAGCCTGCCCGCTGCGATCGCCGCGCGCGCGTCCGTGCCGCCTCGCACGGCGGCGAGCGCGTCCGGATGCGCGTAAACCTGCTCGTCGAGGTAGGCGGAGATACAGCGCCAAAGGCCCACCCCCTGCTCCGCGTCCAAGCCGTCGGGGATGAAGCAGGCGAAGCACTGCAGCCAAGGGACGCCGCCGGCTGCCGCCGCCGACACCGCAAGCGAGCTTGCCGCCAGGTCCTGGCCGGCGGCGGGAATGAGGGCCTCGGGCACGCCGGCCGCCATGACGACGTCCGCCGGCACGTTTCGCAGCGAAAGCATCGTCGCGGTATCGCAATGCAGGTCGAAGACGGGATATGCCATGGCAAAGCCTCCTTAGATGAGCGAACTCAAAAGACCGGCGGCGTCTCGGCGGAAAACGCCCGATCCCCGGGCGGAGTCGCCGCGGCACCGGGTCACTACTCGTTCTCGCTGCGCGCCTTCTCGAGATAGCGATAGACCGTCGCGACCGACATACCGCATTCCTCAGCCACGATGGAAACGGCGCCTTTCATGAGGAACACACCCTCGCTATACATCGAAAGGATCGCCTCATGCTTCTGCGCGCTCGAAAAGCTCGACGGCGGCAAAGGATACTTCGACAGAACCGAGCGCACCATGCGGCGCGTCGTCTCGGCGGGGTCGCCCTGAAGCGTCTCCTCAAGATCACGATGGTCTTCACCGGGCGAGCCGCTTGCATAGTCGGGAATAAACTTCGACAGCATGCCAACCAGTGTCTCAACAATCGTGACGTCGATATTGACGCACAGAAGGCCGATCAGCCGCCCATGCTCATCATGTATGAACAGGGTGGAAGATCTGAATCGCCTTCCCTGCGCCGACTTGGCCGCAACGCCGACAACGTACCCGCACGTCGTCGTGTCACCCTCTTTAATTAGCTTGAGCGCGGCGTCGGTCGCGCCGTCGCCCACCTTGCGCCCAGAGAGATGGCCGTTTCGAATGTAGACGATCGACGACTCGAAATCCCGTGCGTCGTGAACGACGACCTCGGCGAACTCGCCAAGCCCGTCGCTGATGAAATCGGCGAGGGTGAAAACGTCTTCAATCTTGTGCACGGTCAGCGCCATAGTCGATTAACTCCCGTACGGATGAGATGCCACTTGGACGAGCACGTGGCGTGGCCGGTTCGCCCGTCCTGAATCAACGATACCATGTAAAGCGCAGGAAACACCCTATATCAGTACATAGGATTCCTTGGGCTCCCCAAACTGAGCGGCAAACCCTGCGCGGGCGCTCTCGAGCATGTCTCCCCCGGAGAGGGCGCGCGCCTGGACAGGGCACGCTGCGATGCAGCGGGTGCAGGAGATGCACGCGTCCGCATCGGTCTGACTAGGGTTCTCCGCGTCGATGGCACCGACGGGGCACTGGGCAGCACAGGAGCCACATGCTATGCACAGGCTCTCGTCCGCCTGCGCCTTGAAGGGAACGCCACCGTAGGGCGTATACGGGCGCGAACCGGGAATCTCACGAAGTTCCGCCTCCCCCGCGCGGGAAACGGCAGCGAGTTTGGCGAGCACGTCGCGCGCGACGCTGTCAACGACCTGGAAATCCTCCTCATCGGGACGTCCAATTGCGACGTTCGTCATGAGCGAGTGGTGCGCAACGACGGCGACGCCCGCGACGGGCACGAACCCGTGCTCTGCGATCGTATCCGCGAGCTCCAGGAACGTATCGTCTACGGCACGGTTGCCGTATGTCACCATGAGCACAGCAGGCGTCTCGTCGCCCGTGCAGGCAGCGATGCGCTCGAGCGCCGGCGCGGGAACGCGCCCACCGAACGCGGGGACAGCGAAGATGGCGAGTTCCCCCACCCTGAAGTCTGGAGCGTCCGCTCCCTGCGGCGTGATGTCGCAGAGCTTGAAGGGCAATCCGAACGCCGCACCCATGCGTTCCGCCACCGCGCGCGTGGTCCCCGCACCCGAGAACACGATTGCTTTGACATCGCCGATCTTCATACTCACCCTTCCTTTCTGTCACGAGCGGGCGCCGACAAAAGACACGATGCCGGCGCCCGCCTGTAGACGGAATACGATTGTCTCACCTTACGCCGCAGCGACAACCTCGATCTCGACGAGCCCCTGCATGGGGAGGTTCGCGACCGCGAACGCGCTGCGCGCGGGATACGGCTCGCTGAACGCCTGGGCATACACGTCGTTTACGGCAGCGAAGTCAGCGATGTCCGCGAGGTAGATCGTCGTTTTCACCACGTCGGCAAGCGTGAGACCGCGCGTGGCGAGGATCGCGGCGATGTTCTTGATGGACTGCTCCGCTTGGGCGACCACGCCCTCCGGCATCGCACCGGTCGCGGGGTCGATGCCGAGCTGCCCGGAGAGGTAGACCATCTCACCCGCGGCGACACCCTGGGAATACGGCCCGATCGCCGCCGGAGCCTGGTCGGTATTGAGAACGGTCTTGTCCACAGTCATTCCTTTCGAGTCGGGGGGCGGCGGCCAGAAGCTGCGCGGCCACCGCCCATGGGTGTCGTGATGTTGCCTGCGAGCGCCTACGCCGCGGAATAGAGTGCCTTCAGGCACGCCTCGGTGCGCTCCACAGCCTGCTCGATAACGGAGCGCGGCGCCGCGAGGTTAAAGCGAATGAAATGGCCTTCGTCCTCGAAGAACTCCTCGTCGTCTTCGAGCGCGACACCGTGCTTGCAGAACTCGTAGGTAAGGCGCTCGGCTTCTCCATAGTTCTTGAACTGGATCCAAGCGAGGTACGTGCCCTGCATATCGCTCACCACAATTTCGTCCGCGAAGGGCAAAGCGGCGAGACGGTCGCACAGGTAGCGGTAGTTGTCATATACGTAGCTGCAGAGCGCATCGACGTACTTGCTGCCGTTCTCGGTGTAGACCTGCTCGAGCGCGAGGTAACTGAAACCGCCCAGCATCTCACTCGCGTCGAAGAACGTCGCGGACGCGGCGATCTTTGCCTTCATTTCCTCGCCATGGATGATGTAGTAACCCGCGTTGATGCCGGCGCAGTTGAAGGTCTTGGAGATCGAGGACGTCGTGATGACGTTCTGGTCATACCCGAGCTTGCGCGCGACCGACGCCGTCGGGATGAACGTGTGCCCTGGCATGATGAAGTCGCTGTGCACCTCGTCAGAGACAATCGGCACACCGTGCTTCTGGCAGATGGTGATGAGCTTGGTAAGCTCCTCCTCCGTCCACACTCGCCCGACCGGGTTGAACGGGCTGCAGAAGATGAGCAGCTTGATGTCGTGCTCGGCAAGCGTCGCGTCGAGTGCGTCGAAGTCGATGCTGTAGCCGTTCTCGTCGTGGACGAGGTGCGGCATCACGGGCACGCGGCCCATGTTGACCACGTACTTATGGAAGTAGCCGTAGGTGGGCAGGAACATGAGCACTTCCTCGCCCTCCTTGGCCAGCGCATGGATGGCGAGCTTCACGCCGGTGAGCGCGCTCTCGCCGAAGAAGACGTCATCCTCGGCATACTCGATGCCATTGCGCTCGCGCTGCCAGTCGACTACAAAGTGATGATATGCCGTCCCGCTCAGCTCGGGGTAGCCGTAGATTCCGCACTCCGTACGCTTGCGAACGGCTTCGATGAGCTCCTGCGGGCAACGGAATTCCATATCCGCAATCCACATAGGAACGAGATTGTCGCCGGGGAAGAACATCCCCATAGAGTCATACTTCGCGCAGTGCGTGCCCGTGCGATCCGTGACCTGGTCGAAATAGTCCTTCGTGTATTCCATGATGCGTCCTTTCTAAGATCTATGCATCCTCTGTAGAGCAAACCAATAGCTGCAAGCGCGCCGTCTGCTATGCGGGACTGCCCGCGAATTATGCTGCCTCCACCGCGTTCGCCGTGGGCAGAGCTGCCCGACGCTCGATGCCGCTGAACAGCACGACCGCGATGATGCACGCTGCGAATACGATGCCGATCAGGTAGACGTTCGAGGACATCAGACCCGGCATCATGCCCGTGATGGCACTGAAGATCGGCGCTCCCACGATATAGCCGCCGGCACCGAAGACCTGAAAGAGACTGAAGACCGTGGGAATCTGACTGGGGCGCACGCTCTCTGCGACCAGCACGCCGATGCGCGTCGTCGCGATGCCATATGTCATGCCGCACAGGAAGGCGCCGATGAACAGGACGATGGCGGTAGGCGCGATGAAGATGAGCACGTAGCCGATGAGATCGAGCGTATAGGCCACAATGAGCGTCCGCTGCTTGGCCATCTTGAACACGAAGGGCGCAAGGATGCCGGAGACGATGAGGCCAGCCTGATAGGCGGAGATGGTCATGCCCGCTGCAACCGAACCACCCAGGTTGTTCGCCTCAGCGTGTATGGAGATGTAGTTGTAGATGCCGCACTCGAGGAACGTGGTCGCCGTAATGAGAAGCAGGAACATGATGGTCGTCCACGACGTGAGCTTCCTGCCGTGCTCCTGCACGCTGGCAGGCGCGCCCGCCGCCTTCTCCGCCTTCTCCTCTTCCTTATGGAACGGCGGCTCGCTCGGAAGCAGGATGACCGCCGCAAGAAGCGCAACTGCGAAGACGAGATAGAGACCGAAGCAGTAGTACCAGGTAATTGCCGTCAATACGCCTGCCCCTGCAGAAAGGGCGACATTCGACAATCCCTGCGCACTCGTGCGCCATGCCATGACCTCGCCGCGCTGATCGCCGTCAAAGTGCAGGCTGATATAGGACTGTGAGGTCGCGCCCATGATGCCCATGCCGACGTTGCAGGTCATGAGCGCCACGTACACCACAGTGAAGCTGTTGTTGATGAACAACGGGGCGGCGCCCACAAGGGCGAGGGCAGCCGCGAGGATGATGACGACCCGCTGAGCAACGAAGCGCTGCAGCAAGCCCGCCACCAGGGCGCCCACCAAGTTTGCGATGGCAGCCAGGCTCAACATGCTCGAGAGCACGTCGGGCGCGACGTTGAACGTGGACTGGACGCTCGCGACCGCCGGAGAGTAAATCACCGTCGCCCCCGACAGGCACGTCGCTATGATGGTGCCTACTATAAGTTTCCAATTTCTCCCTGAAGCCATGAAAATTCTCCCTTCGCGTACCAAGGAATAGCCTCCCTAGAGAGAATTTATCAAAACTGGTGAGAATTTCTAATAATTTTTTATTATTTATCGCGAACGGCAGATTTACCAGGATGAGCGGAACCGCACGCGGCCTATGCGTTGAACACGTACTTGTCCAGGCGATCGAACGCCTCCTGCACGCGCGAGAACGGCACGGCGAGGTTCATGCGAATCGCGTTGGGGCCGTGGAACGGGCGGCCGTCCTGCCAGCCCACGCCCACGTTCCAGCCAGCCTTCTGCAGCCAGGCGATGTCGCGACCGTGTTCCTCGAGCCATTCGGTGCAGTCGAGGAAGAGCATGTAGGTGCCCTCGGGCTTGGAGAGCGTGACGCCCTTGAAGTGCTCGGTGATGTAGTCGTACGCGTAGTCGACGTTCTTGCCCAGCACCTCGCAGAGCTCGTCCACCCACTCGTAGCCCTCGGGCTTGTAGGCGCCGATGAGCGCGTGCATGGAGAGCACGTTCATGTCGTTGTAATGCGCCTTCGAGGCCGTCGCGGTCTCGCGGTCGCGCAGGTACTTGTTGTAGATGATGTGGTAGCTGCCCACGAGGCCGGCGAGGTTGAACGTCTTCGACGGCGCGTAGAGCGCCACAGTGCGGTTGCGGGCGTCCTCGGAGACGGACTGCGTGGGGATGTGCTTGTGTCCGGGCATGATGATGTCAGACCAGATCTCGTCGGACACGACGACGCAGTCGTACTTCTTGTAGAGCTCCATCGCCTGCTCGATCTCCTCGCGCTCCCACACGCGGCCGGTGGGGTTGTGCGGCGAGCAGAACACCGCGGCATGGATGTTGTTCTCGGCGAGCTTCTTCTCCATGTCCTCGAAGTCCATGCGCCACGTGCCGTTCTCGTCGAGCACGAGCGGCGAGTGCACGATCTTGAAGCCCGCGTTCTCGATGCAGCCCGTGAAGCCGATGTACGTGGGGCTGTGGAGCAGCACGGCGTCGCCCGGCTGCATGAACGACTTGAGCGTGGAGACCACGCCGCCGAGCACGCCGTTCTCGTAACCGATGCACTCCTTGGTGAGCCCCTCGACGCCGTTGCGCGTCTCGTGCCACTTGATGATCTCGTCGAAGTACTCATCGCGCGGTGCGAAATAGCCAAAATGCGGCTGCTTCGCGCGTTCGATGATGGCCTCCTGGATGGTGGGCACCACGGGGAAGTTCATGTCGGCGACCCACATGGGAATGAAGTCGAACCCCTCCTGCGGGGGCTCCGGCGTCATGCCGGGCCTCTGACCGAGCCCGTCGACGGCAAGGGAATCCTGCCCATGGCGGTTCAGAATCGACGTGAAATCGTACTTCATGATCATTCCCTTCCCATTTCGGCTTTCATCCGACGCTCGGGTTGACCCCGGTCGTCGCGCCCTCCGCGCGCAAAGCACTTTGAAGTGTACGCCGGAACGGAGGGAAACTAGCCGAAGAAGTTGGTCATGCGCTCGCGGCGGCGCGCGCGACATTCGCCGCCGCGTACGGCAAGCGGCAGGAATCCTATCGGTTGGTGTAGATTGTTGCTACCGAAGCCCACCGGAAGCAGCGAAGGAGTGCACCATGTCCAAGGACGCGAATCCCACCCGGCCTAGCCCCGAGGATGTCCCGCTCATCGTCCGCCGCGAGATCGAGGCACGCGCCATCGCCCCGATCTATGAGGCGTTCGTCCGTGAGCTCGGCCGCGAGCGCGCCGACGCCATCGTCGAGGAGGCCGTGGCGGAGCTGGGGACAGCCGCGGGCGAGGCACTCGCCGCCGAGGTTCCCGAGGGGACGTCCCCGCTCGCGTACTACCACGACGTCGCGATCCCCCGCTTCTCGGCGGGAGACGCCATGGAGTGGGGCCGCATCGAGCTCGACGAGGAGGCGGGGACGCTCGCGATGGACGCCGTCCGCTGCGAGTTCGCCGAGATGTACCGGCGCCTGGGCCTCGAGCACCTGGGCACCCTGCTCTCCTGCCGTCGCGACCCCTACCTGTTCCGCGGCCTCTGCCCGTGCCTTGAGCTCACCCGAACCGAAACGCTTATGGAGGGCGGCGCGCGTTGCGATTTTCGCATTCAAAGTGTGTGACAATGGGTTGTTCCACCCCAAGCGCGTGAACTGCGGGCCATAGCGCCGCTCGATGAGCCGTCGCGCACGCACCGCGGCGCGCCTTGGGTCACGTCGTATGCCGAAAGGAACCCCGAGCATGCCCACCCGCTCCCCCGAGCTCCTCGCGCCCGCAGGCGGCTCGGCGCCCTTCGCCGCCGCGCTCGCCGCCGGAGCCGATGCCATCTACCTCGGCATGGGCGCGTTCAACGCGCGCCGCAAGGCGCAGAACTTCACCGACGACGCCTTCGCCGAGGCGTGCCGAACCGCGCACCTCGCGGGCGCGCGCGTGTACGTGACCATCAACATCGTCATCAAGGATCGCGAGATGACAGACGCCCTCGAGCTCGTGCGCCATTGCTCGCAGCTCGGGGCGGACGCCTTCATCATCCAGGACTGGGGCCTCTTCGCCGAGGTGCGCCGGCTCATGCCGGGCATCGAGACGCATATCTCAACCCAAGCGAACATCCACGACGCGCGCGGAACGGCCTGGTGCGAGGCCGCGGGCGCCGACCGCGTGACGCTCTCGCGCGAGCTCTCCATCGACGAGATCGCGCAGATCCACGCCGCGTGCCCGGGCATCGACCTCGAGGTCTTCGCCCACGGCTCCATCTGCTTCAGCTACTCGGGCATCTGCCTGCTCTCGAGCTTCTGCCAGGCGGGGCGCTCGGCGAACCGCGGCATGTGTGCGCAGCCCTGCCGCCTCCCCTACGGGCTCTTGGACGAGAACGGGCGCGTGATCTCCGCCCCCGGGCGCGGGCGACCGCTCTGCCCGCGCGACACGAACACCACCGAGCTGCTCCCGCGGCTCGTCGATGCGGGCGCCGCAGCCCTCAAGCTCGAGGGGCGCATGAAGGCGGCCGACTACGTCTTCGCGGTGACGGACGCCTACCGCCGCGAGCTCGACGACGTGCTCGCCGGGCGCGCGGTGGGCGCCGAGGAGCGCGCCGCGCGGCAGCGGCAGCTCAAGCGCTGCTTCAACCGCGATTTCACCCATGCCTACCAGGACGGGCGCTCGGACGACGACATGATGAGCTACGAGCGGTCGAACAACCGCGGCGAGGTCGTGGGGCGCGTGACGGCCTTCACCGCGCGCGAGCCGCTCACGAAGGGCGAGCGCATGCGTGCCCAGATCAAGGGGCCGGCCGGCACCGCCCACCTCGCCCTCGATGCGCCCGTGGGCACCGGCGATTTGCTCGAGCTGCGCGACGATGCGCACCCGGACACGTTCCTCACCACGCTCGCCCGCCGCGACGCGCGTACAGGCGAGCTCCTCGAGGTCGAGGTGCCGCGGCCGGTTGAGGTGGGCTGGCGCGTGCGCGTCATCCGCAGCCAGGAGGCGATCGATCGCGCCGACGCCGTGCTCAAGCGCGCCGTCCCGCGCAAGCGCATGGTGGACGTGCGCGTGCGGGCGCGCCTGGGCGAGCCGTTCCGCGTCGAGCTCGCCTGCTGCGACGACCCCTCGCTTGCCGCTGCCGCCGAGGGCTTCACCGTGGAGCCAGCGCGGACGCGCGCGGTGAGCCGCGACGATCTGGCCGAGCACGTGGGCCGCATGGGTTCGACGCCGTTCGAGATGGCGTCGTGCGCGGTCGAGCTCGACGAGGGGTGCGGCATGGGCTTCTCCGCCGTGCATGCCGTGCGCGCCGAGGCATGCGCCGCGCTTGAGGGGGCCATCTTGCGGCCGTATGAGCAGCGGGCGAAGGAGCTGGAGAGGCTCGACCTGGCGACGGGCGTGGGTGCTCCCACGGAGCTCGCCGCCACGGGCGCGGCGGCGGAGCGCCCGACCATCCTCTGCGCCATCGCGACCACCCGCGCGGGCGCCCAGGCCGCACGCGAGGCCGGCGCGGAACGCGTCTACATAGCCGTGGACGACCTCCTGGCGGAGGGGCTCGCTCCCGAAGATGCCGCCGAGCTGGGCATCATCCCCATCCTCGACGAGGTGTGCCGCGAGCGCGACCACGAGCGCCTCGACCCCTGGGTCGCACCGGAGGCACCCGTCGCCGTGGGCACCATCTCCGAACTCGCCCTCGCCGCCCAGCGCGGCGCTGCGGCCGAGCTCCGCTCCTGCATTCCCACGCACAACGCCGCCTGCCTCGCGTTCCTCGCTCAGGCGGGCGCGCAGGTCGCCTGGCTCTCGCCCGAGCTCTCGCTTGCCGAGATCGAGCGCCTCGCGCCCAAGACGGACATCCCGCTCGGCGTCATGGTGTTCGGCAAGCCGCGCGTCATGACGAGTGAGCACTGCATCCTGCAGGTCGCCGACGCCTGCATCCACGATTGCGCACGCTGCGCCCTGCGCCGCCGCAACCTCGTGCTGCACAACATCGACGACAAGCTGCTCCCCGTGCGCACCGACCTCCACGGCCGCTCGCACCTCTACGATGCGTACGCGCTCGATTACACCCCGCAGCTGCCGCAGCTCATCGCTGCCGGCGTGTCGCGCTTCCTGGTCGACGGCACCCTGCTTTCCACCGATGAGCTCGCCGCCCAGGTGGCTCGCGCACGCCGTTCCCTCGACGCCGCGCTCGCCGGGCGCCGACCGCCCGCGCGGCAGAAGGGCGCGAGCTCGGGCTGCCTCTTCGCCGAGGTCGAGTAAGGTGGCACGCGCGGAATCCACAGGCGAGCCCACGGGCTCTGACGCCGTGCTCTACGTGTCCGAGATGCTGCTCGCGGTCGACAAGCCCGCGGGCATCATCGTGCACGGAGACGGCACCGGGGCCCCAACGCTCACCGGGCTCATGGCCGAGCGCATCCGCGGCGGGAGCGTCCCCGGCGTCTCCCTCGCCCAGGCAGACGAGCTCCAGGCACTCCAACGGCTCGACCGCGATACGAGCGGCATCGTGCTCTTCTCCCTCTGCAAGCGCACGCAGGGCGCCTACGACCGGCTCATTGCCGAGCGCTCCATCTCCAAGCGTTACCTCGCCATCGCGTGCGGGAAGATCTCCTGGGACGAGCGATCGCTCACCTGGCCGATCGGCCGCGACCGCCACGATGCGCGACGCATGCGCGTGAGCAAGACCGGCAAGGCGGCGCACACGCATGCAGCCGTGCTCGACCGGCGGCGCGTCGATGGCCGCTGGCTCACGCTGCTCGACGTGCAGCTCCACACCGGGCGCAAGCACCAGATCCGCGTGCACCTCGCGCACGCCGGCTTCCCCCTGCTGGGTGACGCGCTCTACGGCGCGCCCGATTCGCGCGGCCTCATGCTGCACGCGCACGAGCTCGCATTCACCGACCCCGTCTCCGGCGAGCCGGTGCGCATCGTCGCCCCCGTACCCGCCCGCATGCTCGCGCTCTTCCCACACATGTAAAATTACCCCAGCGACTTTTTTACATTGCCTGACGTGTAAAAATACCCCAGCGACTTTTTTACATTGTGCAACGAAAACGCCCCAATCGGATGGGGGCGACGTGGGATGTAAAAAAGTCGCTGGGGTATTTTTACACGAGGGCAGCGGGCAATGTAAAAAAGTCGCTGGGGTATTTTTACATGCAGCCTGGCTAGAGCACTGCGATGGCCTCGATCTCCACGAGCGCGCCCTTGGGGATCGCTGCCACCTGGAAGGCGCTCCGCGCGGGATACGGCGCGGCGAGGAAGCTGCCGTACACCTCGTTCACCGCGGCGAAATCGTCGATGTCGGCAAGCAGCACCGTCATCTTCACCACGTCGTCGAAACTCGCGCCCGCCTCCTCGAGCACCGCCGCGATGTTCTGCATGGCCTGGCGCGCCTGCGCCTCCACGCCCTCGGCGAGCTCGCCCGTCGCAGGGTCGATGCCGAGCTGTCCCGAAAGGTACAACGTGTCCCCCGCGCGCACCGCCGAGGAATACGGCCCCAACGCCGCCGGCGCCTTCGCCGCGATGATCGCCTGCTTGCTCATACCGCTCCCCTTTCCCACGTGATAAAAAGGTGTCTGACACCATTTTATCATCAGCTACCTGAGGAACCCTCGTTCGCCGCTACTTGGACACGGAGATGAGCGGCGCGCCCGCCTCGACCAGATCTTCGGCAGCGGGGATGGGCGACACGTCCGAAAACTCGGCGGTGTTCGAGACGGCGACCACCACGCAATCCGGATGCCCGGCCGCCGCGATGGCGTCGCGATCGAACGAGAGCAGGGCGTCGCCCGCCTTCACCTTCGCACCCTCCGCCACGTAGCCGGTGAATCCCTTGCCTTCCATGTCGACGGTGTCAACGCCAACGTGCACGAGCACCTCGACCCCAGCGTCCGACGTCAGACCCACGGCATGGCCCATAACCACCGAAACGGTCCCCGCGCACGGCGCATACACCACGGTGGATTCCGGCCAGATGGCGCACCCCTTGCCGAGCACCTCGGTGCTGAACACGGGATCCGGGATGTCGGCCATGGCGATCACGCGGCCGGATACGGGAGCCTTGAGCACGACCGGCCACGTCTCGCCCGCGGCCTGCTTCGAGGCCTCTTTCTTCTTGAACACATCAAACAAACCCATACGGCACTCCTTTGAACGGTTCTGGCGAACGGACGGGCTGTGCGATGCCTGCGATCCCGCCGCCTAGTTATCGGGGGTTAGAATCTCGACGTATCTCCCAAGCTGGTCGTCCCCGGTTTCCGAGATGATCGAAAGCCCGTCAAGACCGAAGACCCGGACATTCGAGACGCGATGGAACTTGCTGCTGTCGCACAGGATGTACGTGCGGTTCGAATTCTCCTTGACCAGCTGCTTCTTGATCGCCTCGTCATGGCTCGGATTCGTGACGCCGCGGTCGATGCTCACCGCGTTGACACCCAGGAACGCCTCGTCGAAGTACAGGTCCTTCAGGATGCCCTCGGTGATAGGGCCGGTCATGGACAGCGTCCGCGGGTTGTACGCGCCGCCGATGATGATGACCTGCGCCCGCATGTCGCCCGTGATGTAGCACGCGCTGCCGTTCGCCGTGTAGATCGTGACGTCGCGGTCGATGAGGTGGCGCAGGAGCGCCGTGCAGCTCGTTCCCGAGTCGAGGTACACGGTGTCGCCGTCGGAGACCTCTTCGAGCGCGCGCTGCGCCATGCGCTCCTTCTCGGCCGCATGGAGCGCGCCGGTGACCATGACGCCCAGCTCGTGCGAGACCGCGTTCAGGCGCACCGCACCGCCGGCCAGCATCTCGACGCGCCCCTGCTTCTCGAGCTCCTTGAGGTCGCGCCGAAGCGTCGATACCGAGGTATCGGGAAGCAGCTCCTGAAGGTCCTCGATCTTCAACAGATCCGACTCGCTGAGATGCTGCAGCACCAGCTGCTGGCGTTCGTAGGGAATCATCGTGCCTCCTTGTGGAATCCTCGCCCTATTGTAGCGTCATCGTCCCACGAGCGGCTCGACGGGCAACCAGTGCCGACCCCCTCGACGCGCAAGCCGCCTACGCCCGCGGCCGCCGGCATGCAACCCTTCCAGGCATGCCGGCGGCCGCTCGCATTTCGCTTTCCCAGCTTATATCCGTCTCACCGCGCGAATCCACGCCGCGCGCGCAAGCCGGTTAGCGCGCATGCTTACGCGAGCTGGTCATCGCGACCGGTGAAGATGAAGCCGAGCACCGCGCCGACCACCGTCGAGATGAGCATGGCGATCATCGCGTAAACGAAGTTCATCGCATCCGGGCTCACGAAGGCCGGGAACGTCGTCACCGAACCGAACACGAACGCCGTGCAGACCACGTGGGTGAGTCCGCAGAACGCGCCGCCCGCAGCGCCCGCGATGATCTGAGCGCCCCAGAGCTTCTTGTTCTTGACGAGCATGCCGAAGAGCGTCGGCTCGATGATGGCCGAAAGCGCGATGGTGACCACGCCGGATGCCGCGAAGCTCTTGAGCTTCTGGTTACGCGCCTTCAGGAACACGCCGAGGGCGACGCCGATCACGCCGAAGTTGCACGCGAAGGTGAACGGGCAGATGTAGTCGAAGGTGTTCTGGGCGATGTTGTTGATCATGATGGGGTTCACGGCCCAGTGGATGCCCATGGAGACGAGCACCGACCAGCCGCCGCCCACGAGGATGCCCGCGAGCACGGAGCTCCTGTCGATGACCCAGTTGACCACGAACGCGACGCCCTCGCCGGCATACACGCCGATGGGGCCGATAATCATCATGGTAAGCGGCACCATGATGATGAGCGAGACGGCGGGAAGCACCACGAGCTTGAGCGTCTCGGGGATCTTATCGTCCAGGAACTTGTAGAGGAACGAGTACGCCCACACGGCAAGGATCGCCGGGACGACCGTGGAGTTGTAGTTCATGAGCACGACGGGGATCCCGAAGAAATCGGTGGTCGCACCGTTGCCGATCTCGCCCATGAGGTTGATGAAATCCGGGTAGAGCAGGCACGCGCCGATAAGCGCCGAAAGGTACGGGCTCGCCCCGAAGCGCTTGCCCGCCGAGAACGCCAGAAGCACCGGCAGGAAGTAGAACACGCTCATCGAGAGGGTGTACCAGATCACATAGGTACCCGAACCCTCGGTGATCACGCCGAGCTGCGTGAGCAGGATCAGGATGCCGCGCAGGATACCGGAGCCCGCCATGGCAGGAAGCAGCGGCGCGAAGATGCCCGAGACGGCACCGAAGATCTTGCTGATCACGCCCTCGTCGCTCGATCCCGAGGTCGTGGAGACCTGGGTGTTCGTCCCCTTGACGAGCGGCTCGAACTTCTCGTAGAGCTTCGGCACCTCGGTGCCGATGAGGATCTGATACTGGCCGGCGGAATTGACGGTGTTGATGACGCCATCGACCTCTTTGACCGTCGCGTCATCGTACTTCGAATCGTCCTTCAGGTTGAGACGCAGGCGCGTCGCGCAGTGCGTCAGACCCGAGATGTTCTCGGGCCCACCCACGGCATCGAGAATGCCGCGAGCCGTAGCATCCCAATCGCGTTTTGCCATAAGGGCTCCCTTCCCTTCTTTATCGCGACCGGACGGCTCCCTGCGCCCGGCCCCCTCTTTTCCATCCGCAGGGGCATGTGGGTTCGCCCCGACGGATGCGCCACGGTACCGGCTCGGGAATGAGAGCCGGTTCCGATTGTGACTGAACTGGTGAACTGATGCCGGGGGCGATACGCGCCCCGGGTGGCGTGGTTACTCCGTGCAGGCGCACAGGAGGCGTCGCATGAGCTTGGCCGCCTCGATCCCGCTGTTCGCGTCGATGACGCGCTGCACCTCATCGAGCCCCACCGCATCGAGCGCGCGGTCGAGCATGCCGATCATCGCGATGTTCTGGGCGCACTCCTCCTCGGCATCCTCGATGGTGGGGAACGTGTCGAAGTAGATCGCGCTGTCGTAGCTGTGCTTCTTGAGGTAGTAGATGAATTCGAGCGTCTTCATGGGCGATGCCGTCCCGATCATGAGGCCGTCGTCCATGACGCCGTAGCCGTCGTTGAGGTGCACGCCGAAGAGCTTGCCGCGGCCGCCGAAGATGTCGCATGCCATGGCGGGGTTCTCGTGCTTCATGAGCATGTGGCAGTAGTCGAGGGTGACGCCCAGGTTGGGGCGGTCGACCTCGGCGAGCATCATGCCTGCGATGCCCATGCTGTCGATGAACGCGTAGGAGCGCTCCTCATACGGCTTGTACTCGATGCTGATCTTGAGGTCGGGCGCATAGTCGCACACGGTGCGATATGCGTTGACGAGCTGGTTCCACACGCGGGTGTAGTCGATCTGGAAGCTGTAGTCGAACCCGTCGAACCCCAGCCAGATGGTGACGGTATCGCCGCCCACGGCACGGCAGTAGTCGCACGCCTCGCGGCAGAGCCGCAGTGCCTTGCCCGCGATGCTCGGATCCGCGTTCCCCAGCTCACCGTTGATGAAATCGCCGCGAAAGCGCAAGGCCACCCCGTTGAGCTTGAGGCCATGCGATTCGAGCAGCTGCTTCATTTGCTCCGCCGGGGTCTCACCCACATGCTCCGGATAGTTCAGATCGACATGGGTAAGCCCGACCTCCTCGAATTGCGCGAACACGCGATCGAGGTTTTTGTCTCCCGAGCGGAAATACGAGTTGATTCGCGTGGCCAGTTTCAATTCGAGCCCTCCTCATGTTCAGGCGCTCTGCACGCGACCGCGATTACCGCGTTCATCACGCCGGCTTTCGGCACTCATTGTATTCCAAGTTTTTTCAAAATTTGCCACAGTTTTTTAAGATTTGTCATAAAATTTTGAGGTAAGGGATGACATGCTCCCATGACTACCCTTATTTACCTGCTGTTTTATTGGATGCTTGATTATTGGAGGATTTGAATTTATTTGAAATAATCTAGTTTTCTATGAAGCCATGTACCGTTCAGCGACGATTTTCTACCGTTCACCCGAACATAGAGAAAGGAAGCGTGCCATGTTACTCTGCCCGAGCATGATGTGCGCCGATTACGGGAACCTGCGCTCCGAGGTTCAGGAGCTCGACGCGGCCGGCGCCGATATGTTCCACTGCGACGTGATGGATGGGTCGTTCGTGCCCAATATCGCCATGGGCCTCATGGACATCAAGGCGGTGCGCAGCGCCACGGAGAAGCCTATCGACTGCCACCTCATGATCGAGCACCCCGCGCGCTCGATAAACCTGTTCCTCGATGCGGGCGTCGACCTCATCTACATCCATCCCGAATCTGAGCGCTACTGCGTGAAGACCCTCGCCGCCATCCGCGACGGCGGGGCGAAGGCCGGCATCGCCATCAATCCCGATACCTCAATCCCCTCTATCGAGGAGCTGCTCAACGTCGTGGATTACGTCATGGTCATGACCGTGAGCCCGGGCTTCGCCGGCCAGGCGTTCATCGAGTTCACGAAGGATAAGATCGCCCGCCTCGCCGAGCTCAAGCACCGCTACGGCTTCACGCTCACCGTGGACGGGGCGTGCAGCCCGGAGCGCATCGCCGAGCTCTCCGGCCTGGGAGCCGATGGCTTCATCCTGGGCACGAGCGCGCTCTTCGGGAAAGGCGATTACGCGCAGAGCATCAAGGCCCTTCGGGCGCTTCATGCATAGGCGAGCTGCCTTCCAGCAGCCCGCAGGTTAGGTAGGGTACCTACAGTGAAAGGAACCACCATGAAAATCGGTATCGGCAACGACCATGTGGCCGTCGAGCTCAAGAACATCATTAAGGAGCACCTGGAGCAGCAGGGGCACGAGGTGGTCGACTTCGGCACCAACAGCACCGAGCGCTTCGATTACCCCATCTCCGGCTATGCGGTGGGCAAGGCCGTCGCATCGGGCGACGTGGACCTCGGCGTGCTCATCTGCGGCACAGGCGTGGGCATCAGCCTCGCTGCCAACAAGGTGCACGGCATTCGGGCCTGCGTGTGCTCGGAGCCCTATTCGGCCAAGCTGAGCCGCGAGCACAACAACACGAACATCATCGCCTTCGGCGCGCGCGTCGTCGGCCCCGAGCTTGCCAAGATGATCGTCGATGAGTGGCTCGGCGCCGAGTTCCAGGGCGGCCGCCACCAACGTCGCATCGACATGATCGCAGAGATCGAGGAGACTCAGAACCTTTCGACCGATCGCTAACCCGGCGCGCATCTCCCAACCGTTTTCTTCCCCACGCTCGGCTACGCGATCAAACGCAAAAGACCCCGGAAGGCATCCGATATCGGAGCTTTCCGGGGTCTTTCAATGCGTGGTGAGCGCGTCGTTTAGAACTCGGCGCCGCACTTCTTGCAGACGCGGATCGAGGTCTTGTGACCGTCGAGCTCGCCCTGCTTATGGCCGACGCGGGTCGCCGCGCCGCACTTGGGGCACACGAGCATCGCGTTGGAGGCGTCGATCTTGGCCTCCTGCGGCACGATGCCGCCCTGCTGGTTCTGCTGGTTGGGCTTGACGGCCTTCTTCACGATGGCCACGCCCTCGACCTTGATCTTGCCCTCGGCGGGGTACGCGCGCAGAACGGTGCCCTGCTTGCCGCGATCCTTGCCGGAGAGAATCTTGACGGTGTCGCCCGTCTTGATCTGCATCTTAGGCATATGCGTTCTCTCCTCTCTTTACAGGGTCTCGGGAGCAAGCGAGACGATCTTCATGTACTTCTTGTCACGCAGCTCGCGCGCCACGGGCCCGAAGATACGGGTGCCCACGGGCGAACCGTCGTTGTTGATGACGACGCAGGCGTTGTCGTCGAAGCGGATGTAGGAGCCGTCCTTGCGGCGGACCTCCTTCACCGTGCGCACGACGACGCACTTCACAACGTCCTTCTTCTTGACGTTGGCGCCGGGCGTGGCCTCCTGCACGGCAGCCACGATAACGTCGCCGATTCCTGCATAGCGGCGCTTGGAGCCACCGAGCACCTTGATGCAGCGAACCTTGCGCGCACCGGAGTTATCGGCGACGTTGAGCATGGTTTGCATTTGAATCATGGTAGTTCCTCCGAACCTAGGCCGACGAGAGGTGCGCTGCGCATGCCGCGGGGTGACTCCCCGTCACGCAGCGCACATCGCCGGGTGAACAATCAATGCAGCCTACTTGGCGCGCTCGATGATCTCAACGAGACGCCAGCGCTTCATCTTGGACAGAGGACGGGTCTCCATGACGCGAACTGTATCGCCCACGCCGGCGGTGCACTCCTCATCATGTGCATGAAGCTTCTTGGTGCTGGTCATCATCTTGCCGTACTTGGGGTGACGCTTGCGCTCCAGGGTCTGGACAACGATGGTCTTGTTGCCCGAGATGGAGACGACCGTGCCGGTACGGACCTTGCGCGTGTTACGCGTAGTATCGCTCATCTTATCTCCTCAAGCTCTACTCTGCCGCAGCGGACTTCTCGGCCGCGATCTCGCGGGCGCGCTGCTCGGTGAGAATGCGCGCGATGTCCTTCTTCACGGTCTTGACGCGAGCGGTGTTGTCGAGCTGGCTCGTGGCCATCTGGAAACGAAGGTTGAAGAGCTCGGCTCGACCTTCCTTCAGCTTTTCGACGAGCTGCTCGTCGGAAAGCGCACGAATCTCTGCGGGCTTCATTTACTTATCCTCCCCGTCTTGCTCCGCGCGGGACACGATCTTGGTCTTGATGGGGAGCTTGTGCTGCGCCAGGCGGAGCGCCTCGCGCGCGATCTCCTCGGACACGCCCGAGATCTCGAACATGATGCGACCGGGCTTCACGACGGCCACCCACTCCTCGGGGTTGCCCTTACCGGAACCCATGCGGGTCTCGGCGGGCTTCTTGGTGATGGGCTTGTCGGGGAAGATCGTGATGAACACGCGGCCGCCACGACGCATGTAACGGGTCATGGCAACACGAGCGGCCTCGATCTGGCGGTTGGTGATCCAATGGGCCTCGAGGGCCTTGATGCCGTAGTCACCGAAATGCAGCTCGGTATTACCCTTGGCATGGCCCTTCATGGAGCCACGCTGCACCTTGCGGTGAAGGACACGCTTAGGGGCAAGCACTACTGACCCCTCCTCTCGGAGTTACGACGGCGCGGACGCGAGGAGCCCTCGAGCGCCGGGTTCGGAACGGGCTGGCCGGGAAGCTTCTCGCCCAGGTAGATCCAGACCTTGACGCCGCAGGAACCCATCGTGGTGTGCGCGGTGGCCTGGCCATAGTCGATCTTGGCACGCAGGGTGTGCAGCGGCACGCGACCCTCGCGGTACCACTCGCGGCGACCCATCTCGGCGCCGCCGAGGCGGCCGGAGCACTGGATACGAATGCCCTTGGCGCCAGCCTTGCGGGCGGACTGGACGGCCTTGCGCATGGCGCGACGGAAGGCCACGCGGCCCTCGAGCTGCTCGGCGATGGACTGGGCGACGAGCACGGCGTCGAGCTCGGGACGCTTGATCTCGATGACGTCGACGGAGAGCTGGCCCTTGGAGACGCCAGCGACCTTCTCGAGCTCGGTGCGGATCTGGTCGATCTCCGCGCCCTTCTTGCCGATCACGATGCCGGGGCGGGCGGTGTAGATGATGACCTTCACCTTATCGCCGGCGCGCTCGATCTCCACGCGGGAGACGGCGGCACGACGGAGGCGCTTGGCCAGGTACTTGCGGAGCTCAAGGTCGTTACCGAGGGTCTTGGCGTAGTCCTTGTCGGCGTACCAACGGGAGCGCCAGTTCTCGGTGATGCCGAGACGGAAACCGGTGGGGTAGACTTTCTGACCCATAGTGCGTTAAGCCTCCTTTCGCGGAGCGACGACGATGGTGATGTGGCTCGTGCGCTTGAGGATGCGCGAGGCGGAACCCTTGGCGCGCGGGCGGATGCGCTTGAGCGTGGGGCCCTCGTCCACGTAGGCGGCGGCGACCACGAGGTCATCGGCGCGCATGCCGTTGTTGTTCACGGCGTTGGCCACAGCGGAGCGGAGGCACTTCTCCACGTCCACGGCGACGGCGCGCTCGCAGAAATGCAGGATGTCGAAAGCCTGCTCGACAGACTTGCGACGGATGAGATCGACCACGAGGCGAGCCTTGGAAGGCGAGACGCGCACGTACTTCGCGACGGCGCGCACCTCGCGGGTCTCGGTATCGGTAGCTTTAGTTGCCATGTACGTGAAACCCCCTACTTGGCCTTGTGACCGCGGAACGTGCGGGTGGGCGCGAACTCGCCCAGCTTATGGCCGACCATGGACTCGGTGATGTACACGGGCACGTGCTTGCGCCCGTCGTGGACGGCGATGGTGTGGCCCACCATCTCGGGGAAGATCGTGGACGCGCGCGACCACGTCTTCACGACGTCCTTCGTGCCGGCCTCGTTCATCGCGATGATACGCGAGAGCAGGCGAGCTTCCACGAACGGCCCCTTTTTGAGACTTCTGCTCATTGGTTCTTACTCCTTCTCGGTATCTCGGACTACTTGCGGCGGCGACGGATGATGAGGCTGTTCGAAGCCTTCTTCTTCTTGCGCGTGCGATAGCCCTTGGTCGGCTTGCCCCACGGGGTCATGGACGGGCGGCCAGAGGTGTGGTTCTTGCCCTCGCCACCGCCGTGCGGGTGGTCGACCGGGTTCATGACGGTACCGCGGACGGTCGGGCGCACGTTCATGTAGCGCTTGCGGCCGGCCTTACCGATCACGATGTTGGAGTGCTCGGCGTTGCCGACCTCGCCCACTGTGGCGCGGCAGGTGATGAGCACGCGGCGCATCTCCGAGGAGGGCATGCGCAGGATGGCGTACTTGCCCTCCTTGCCCATGAGCTGGCAGGAGTTGCCGGCGGAACGGGCGATCGCGGCGCCCTTGCCGGGCTGGAACTCGACCGCGTGGATGAGGGTACCCACGGGGATGTCCGCGAGGGGCAGGGCGTTACCGGGCTTGATGTCGGCATCGGAGCCGGACACCACGGTGTCGCCGACCTTGAGGCCCTTGGGGGCGAGGATGTAGCGCTTCTCGCCGTCCACGTAGTGGAGCAGGGCGATGCGGGCGGAGCGGTTGGGGTCGTACTCGATGGTCGCGACCTTGGCCGGCACGCCGTCCTTGTTGCGCTTGAAGTCGATGCGACGGTAACGGCGCTTCACGCCGCCGCCCTGGTGACGGGTCGTGATGCGACCCTGGTTGTTACGACCGGCCTTCTTGGGCAGCGGCTCGAGAAGCGACTTCTCGGGCTTCGTGCAGGTGATCTCGGCGAAGTCCGAGACCGTCTGCCAACGGCGACCCGCGCTGGTCGGCTTGAGGTGTTTGACAGCCATTACAATCCCTTTCGTCTCTTTCCGTTGGCCGGCGCATCAGGGATAGGGAGCGTTCGCCCCCGGGTGCGTCGACACCGGATTACCACGGTACCGGGCGGCTCCATCTTCGAGCCCCCGATACGATGCCCGCCGGAGCGGGCGTACGGAGCCAGGTTTAGGCCTGGTTGCCGTAGATCTCGATCGAGTCGCCGTCGGCGAGCGTGACGATGGCCTTCTTCCACTGGCGGGTCTTGCCGGCCACATAGCGCACGCGCTTCGTCTTGGGCTTCACGTTGATGGTGTTCACCGAGGTGACCTTGACGTTGAAGAGCTCCTCGATGGCATCCTTGATCTGGTACTTGTTCGCGTCGCGAGCGACCTCGAACGTGTACTTGTTCTCCGACATCATGTCGAAGGAACGCTCGGACACGATCGGGCGGATGATGATCTCGTGGGCGGTCATTTATGCAAGCACCTCCCCGAAGTGAACGGCAACATCGGCGGGCATCAGCAGAGCGCCGTTGTTGACGAGGTCGTAGGTGTTGGCCTCATCGGGCGTGATGATGAACGTCTTGGGGATGTTGCGGAACGAGAGGAACGCGTTGATGTCGTCCTCGCGAACGATGATGGTGAGGCGCTTGCCGTAGATGCCGAGGGCCTTGAGCATGGCCACGGCGGCCTTGGTGGACGGCTTCTCGAAGCCGTAGTCGTCCACGAGCACGAGCTCACCGTCGCGCAGCTTCGCGGAGAGCGCGGAGCGCATGGCGAGCTTGACCTCTTTGTTGTTCATGCGCTTGGTGTAGAGGCGCGGCTTGGGGCCGTGGATGACGCCACCGTGACGCCACTGGCCGGCGCGGATGGAGCCCTGGCGGGCACGGCCGGTGCCCTTCTGACGCCACGGCTTGGCGCCGCCGCCGGACACCTCGCTGCGGCCCTTGGTGGACTGGGTGCCGCTGCGCCAGCAGGCCTGCTGGCACTTCACGATGTGGTGCATGACGTGGATGTTCGGCTCGATGCCGTACACCTCGGCAGCGAGGTCGGCCTCAGAGACCTTCTGACCCTCGCTGTTCTTGACTTCAAATTTCGACATGTGCGTGTTCTCCTTGGTATGACGTGGGCTTTAGCGTATCGAGCATTACGCCATACGGATGGCGACCAGGCCGTTCTTGGCACCGGGGACGGCGCCCTTCACGAGGATGAGGTTCTGGTCGGCATCGACGCGGACAACGGTCAGGTTCTTCACGGTCACGCGCTCATTGCCCATGTGACCGGCCATCTTGACGCCCTTGAGGACGCGCGCGGGGTAGGCGCACTGGCCGATGGAACCCGGGTGACGCTTGAAGTGGGAGCCGTGGGTCATGGGACCGCGACGCTGACCCCAGCGCTTGATGCGACCCTGGAAGCCCTTGCCCTTGGAGGTGCCGATGACATCGACCTTGGCGACGTCGGCGAAATCGGCAACGGTCACGACCTCGCCGACCTTGTGGTCCTCGCCGTTCTCGACGCGAACCTCGCGGAGGTACCGCACGGGCTCGACGCCGGCCTTGGCGAAGTGACCAGCCATGGGCTTGTTGACGTTCTTGACCTTGATGTCTCCGAAGCCGATCTGCACGGCGTCGTAGCCATCGGTCGCCTTGGTTTTAACCTGCGAGACGGCGCAGGGGCCAGCCTGGATGACCGTGACGGGAACGACGTTATCCTCGTCGTCCCACACCTGGGTCATGCCGATCTTACGGCCGAGAATCATGCTGATCATTCAATGATCCTAACCCTCGGTGGTCATGGGACCCGCGAGCACCCCTTGCGCTCGCCCCCAGCGGACCACTACTGACATGCGTGCCGCCGGTTCGAGTTCTCCCCCGCGCGTTGCCTTGCAACCCATCGGCGCAGCTTCGAGGCAGAATCCTCCCCATAAAGGCACAGCTTCAGTAGTATACACGGGCGCGGGCGTATCCATAAGGCTCCACAAAGTCTTCGCATTGGGAGGCTGAGCTGGGGGTTGGGGGCGTGGGG
>NZ_NFIE01000018.1:0-56140 GCF_002161605.1 [Collinsella] massiliensis
GACAGGTCGCTTTGAAGGCGGCCCCGCGGGGGCGCCAGCAGGTAGATGGGTCACCGCGCCGCGTACCGACATGGTATCCGCCGAACGGCGGTACGACCATATTGCAAATTATCAGTGCAGGTAGCGAGGCTGCCACGTTGCCGGCTACTTTGCCACCCCCGTATAAACCGCTCGTTTCGCTCACTTTGGGAATCAGAAGACGGCTCCGGAAGTGTAATGGAGGGGCTTCACGGGGAAATCGACCCACCGAACCGCCCGGTCGCACCGGATTTCCCGCCCACCGAGCACAACCCCGCGCCCAGCACCCCGCCCTACCGTTCACCGATTCGGCGAACGGTGGTTGACCTGATTGCAATGTGATATCACAATGGCATCACCACGAGCGCACGGGCACGTGGCCGGGGAGCTGCCCCCCCCCGAAGGAAACCGGGGCGACGCCGAACGGAACAGCTCGGCGCATTTCGAAAGGAACCACAGTGAGCGTAGAGAAGAAGATCAAAGCGACCGCCGGTTGGGGAGTGCTCATCGGGGTGCTCGTCGCCTTCGTGATCATCATCGCGGCGTTCGTTCTCAGCATCATCAGCATGGCGACCGCGGACGAGGCCGGCCTGCCCATCAGCCCCCTCGCGGGCTGGGGCCTGGGCCTCAGCATCGCCGCGTTCTGCCTGATCTGGATCCCCGTCTCCGGTTTCTTCACGCTGCAGCCCGGCCAGGCGCGCGTGTGCATCCTCTTCGGCAACTACAAGGGCACCGTCCGCGACGAGGGCTTCCGCTGGGCGAACCCCTTCTATAGCCGCAGCATGGGCGGCAGCTCCTCCTCCGAGGAGGCCACGGCCGAGGTGCTCAGCAAGTCCGGCCTCTCGCTCGGCAAGCAGATCTCGGCGGCGTCCAAGGCGGCGAGCGGCCTCTCCACCAAAATCTCCGTCCGAGCCCGCACGCTCAACGGCGAGATCCTCAAGGTGAACGACAAGATGGGTAACCCCATCGAGATCGCCAACGTCGTGGTATGGCACGTGTCCGACACCGCCAAGGCCCTCTTCGACGTGGACAACTACGAGCAGTTCGTGGCCACGCAGGCCGAGACGGCGCTCCGCCACGTGGCGAGCATCTACGCTTACGACCACGCGGAAGACTCGTCGGATTCCATGGAGTCCATTACGCTGCGCTCGAACATCGAGGAAGTCTCGACCGCGCTCAAGCACGAGCTCACCCAGCGGCTCGCGCCCGCCGGCGTCGCCGTGGACGACGCGCGCCTCACGCACCTCGCCTACGCGCCCGAGATCGCCCAGGCGATGCTCCGCCGCCAGCAGGCCGAGGCCGTCATCGCCGCGCGCAAGAAGATCGTCGAGGGCGCCGTCACCATGGTCGAGATGGCCGTGGACGAACTCGGCAGCCACGGCAAGATCGACCTCGACGATGAGCGCAAGGCGCAGATGGCGTCGAACCTCATGGTGGTGCTCTGCGGCGAGAGCGAGGCGCACCCCATCGTGAACGCGGGCTCGCTGTACTAGGCTCGCTGCACTAACCACTTGGGCGAGGTTTGCGGCGCCTTCCCTCGCGCGCGTCCTCGCCTGCGGCTGCGGGAATGCGCGCAAGGGAAGGTGCCGCAGACCCGACGCGGGTTAGCCAGACTCGAAACGAAGATATCCAGAGCGCTCGATATGTAAGTAGTTGATGGTATGGCGCGCAAACAGTATCCACTCCGCATCGATCCCGTTATCTGGGAGGCTGTCCAGCGCTGGGCAGATGACGAGATGCGCAGCGCGAACGGCCAGGTGGAGTGGATCTTGCGCGACGCGCTCAAGCGCGCCGGCCGCCTGCCGAAGCGGGACGGCGACAACGCGCCGCAGAACCGGGACGACCAGGCTGACGACTGACGCCCGCCGCGCGCTCGCTTCGGTTGTGCGTGCGTCGCGCCCGCGGCCGTCGAACGCGCCGCAGCGGGCACCGGCGCGCCGTGCCCCATACAGAAAGGTACGACTCCCCATGAACTCCCCCACCGACGCACCGGTCCTCAGCGTCTCCCATTTCCAGAAGCGCTACGGTGACACCATCGCCGTGCGCGACCTCTCCCTTACCGTCGAACCCGGCGACATCTACGGCTTCATCGGCCATAACGGCGCGGGCAAGACCACGCTCATCCGCTCGATCGTGGGTGTGCAGCCCATCGACGGCGGCAGCATCCACGTGGCGGGCATCGACGTCACCGCCGATCCCGTGGCGGCGAAGCGGCTCTGCGCCTACGTGCCCGACAACCCCGACGTCTACGACTTCATGACGGGCCTGCAGTACCTCACGTTCATCGCCGACATCTTCGAGGTCCCCGTCCGCGACCGCCAGGCGCGCATCGAGGAGTACGCGCCCCGCCTCGAGCTTACGGACGCGCTCGCGAGCCCCATCGCCAGCTACAGCCACGGCATGCGGCAGAAGCTCGTCGTCATCGGCGCGCTCATCCACGAGCCCCGGCTCCTCGTGCTCGATGAGCCGTTCGTCGGCCTCGACCCGCTCGCCGCGCACGAGCTCAAGGCGATGCTCCACGAGCTCGCGGCGCGCGGCGGCGCGGTGTTCTTCTCGTCGCACGTGCTCGAGGTGGTCGAGAAGCTCTGCAACAAGGTCGCCATCATCCGCCACGGCCAGATCGTCGCCGCGGGAACCACCGACGAGGTGCGCGGCGACGACACGCTCGAGGAGGTCTTCCTGGAACTCGTCGAGGACGGCGGCGCGGGCACCGGCGCCATGGGCAAACCTGCCCCCAGCAGCCCGTCCGAGCACCGCTAACAGGAGGCACCCATGCGCACCTTCCTCATCCTCATGCGCGTGCAGATGCATGCGCTCATCCGCTCGCTCACGCCGGGATCGCGCCGCATCGGCATGGCGCTCGCCGTGGTAGCCGGTGTGCTCCTCGTCGCGTTCGCGGCACTCTACCTTGCCGTGCTGGGCCTCACGCTCGTGAGCTTCGGCCTGGGCTCCGCCCTCCCCGCCTTCGCGGTCGCGCTCAGCGCGCTCGTCGGCGTGGTCTTCACGTTCCTCAAGGCCAACGGCACGCTCTTCGGTCTCACGGACTTCGACCTCGTCATGTCCCTCCCCGTTCCGCGCCGCACCGTGGTGGCCGCGCGCGTGGCGGCGCTCTACACCAGCGCCATGTTCATGGGCGCCGTCGCCTCCGTGCCGGTGTGGGCGGTCTACCTCGCGTGCGTGGCATGCAGCCCGTGGGCGGTCGCGTGCGCGGCGCTGAGCGTGCTGCTCGCTCCCGCCGTCCCCACCGCCATCGCGACCTTCCTCGCGTTCGGCGTGAACGCGCTCGCCTCGCGCTTCCGCCATGCGAACCTCGTCTACATCGTCATCTCGCTCATCGCGTTCACGGCGCTCGTCGTCGTGCTCTACGGGTTCTCGTTCACCGCGGGAGCGGACGGCGACGCGGCCATGGAGCAGCTCGCAGGAGGCCTCGCGGCGATGAGCAGCCTGCTCAGCCTCGGGTGGCCGCCCGCCGCCTGGATGGGCGACGCCGTGGCGAACGGGTCGGTGGCCGCGCTCGCCGCGTTCATCGGCGTCTCGCTCGCCGTCCCCGCGCTCGCCCTCGAGATCATGCAGCGCAACTACCTGCGCATCAACGCCGCCCTCACCGCGCACGCGCGCTGCCGCGCCCTCACCGCCGGCGAGCTCCGGCACCGCAGCGGGCGCACCGCTTCCCCCTTCAAGGCCATCGTCCTCAAGGAGTTCCGCACACTGCTGGGCATCCCGTCCTACGCGTTCAACTGCCTGTTCGGCTACCTGTTCATGCTCGTCATCGCCGTCGCGCTGAGCGTGGTAGGGCTCGAGGGCATGCTGGGCTCGGGCGTCATCGACGGGGTGGAGCTCAGCGCCGCAGAATACCGCGCCATCTCGGGCGTCGTGGCGAACGCGCTTCCCTGGGCGTTCGTGTTCTGCGGCATCATGTGCCCGAGCGCGGCGTGTTCCGTCTCCATCGAGGGGAAGAACGCCTGGGTGCTCGCGGCGGCGCCGCTTCCCGTGCGCACGATCCTGGGCGCGAAGCTCGCGTCGAACGCGCTGCCCGTCGCGGCGACGCTCGCGGTGAGCGCCCTCGTGCTGCTCGTGAGCGGGCAGGTCGATGCGCTCGGCGCGGCGGAGGTGCTCGTCACGGGGTTCGGCGCGTTCTTCCTCATGGTGAACATCGGGCTCTCGAGCGACGCGCGCAAGCCCAACTTCTCGTGGATGTCGCCGAACGAGGTCGTGAAGCGCGGCTTCCCCATCATGATCGTCATCCTGGGCGGCATGGTGCTCGCCTTCGGCGGCGGCGCGGTGAGCTTCGTGCTCTCGCTCAACCTGGGCGTCACGGCGGGCGTGCTCTGGAACCTCGGCATCGGGGCGCTCGGCATGCTCGGCGGCTGGCTCGTCTTCCGCTTCACCTGCCGCACCGCGCGCCTGGCGTAACGCGAGCGCACTGCACCCCTGCGCTGCCGGCTCATGTGTTCGCTGTGAACGGCGATTAGCGGCGGCGCGCTGCGGTACATATATAACAGCATTCGATACACGACCGTCGGGTGCGCCGCCGCGCGGCTGCAGCCCGGCAACGCAGAACAGGAGCAGATCGTATGCGAACCCAGAACAAGGATGCGGACCGAGTTCAGCCTGCGCCGCGAAACCGCCGCGCAGGCGGAAGCATCACCTCGCTGCGCACGCCGCGCAAGCGCTCCGGAGACCAGCGCGCCAACCTACGCCGCTCCTACCAGGCGTTCCTGCGCAAGCTGGCCTCCGGCGACCCCGGTTCCTCCCCGTACCAGGCCTGGCCGGTGCGCCCCTACGCCGCATCGATCTAGCCCTTGGTCTTAGTCCTCCTTGTAGAAGCGCCCGCGTCTCTCCCCAACGCGGGCGCTTCGCTTTGAGTCATTGGGGACGGGTTCAATTGACTCAATGAGTCAATTGAACCCGTCCCCAATGACTCGCGCGCAAGTTCGAGCTCCGAATCTGAGTGGGATTTGGGAATCGCTCAGTAGCCTCGCTATGCCCATCCTCGCTACCAGCGCTTTTTCTGATCAGGACGCGCTGTCTACTCGCAGCTTCCCAAATCCCACTCAGATTCGGAGCTCGAACATCTTCGCAGCCGCCCGCGCACGCCCCGTGTCGCACGAAAAACGGGCGGATCCCGAAGAACCCGCCCGTCCCGAGCCGCGCGAAACCGCTAGTCGCGGTGCCACAGGCTCCGAAACGCCAGCCACAGCGCCACCGCCGCGGCGACCCATCCCAAAAGCGGCAGCCAAATATCAAAGAGGCCCTGCACCAGGACGTCCCAACCCGCACCCATACGCATCACAGGCTGCGGCGGATGCGCGTGGCATCGCGGATGATGCCCTTGCTCATGAGGTACGTCACGAAGAAGTAGCCACCGTAGGCCACCACGAAGATAGCCGCGGTGAAGGCCGCCGCGCCGCCGATCGAGAACCCGCCGAAGAGCTCGACGAGCTTGACGATCACCGAGAGCGCCACGCAGGAATGCGCCACCCCCAGCGCGAGCGGGAACACGAAGAACACCGTCTGCTGCGCGAGCACGGAGTGCGCGATGTCACGCCGCTCGGTGCCAAGCTCGGAGAGGATGCGGTAGTTCTCGCTCGCGTCCGCCACGCCCGAGAGCTGCTGGATGGTCACGATCGCCGCGCACGCCACCACGAGCACGAAGCCGATGTAGATGGCCAGGTAGCTGATGAGGCCGTTCATGGAGTCCACGCTCTCGTAGCTCTCAGTGCGCGTCGCCTCCGTGCCCCAGCTGCCGATAATCTGCCCCTGGCCATCCGTCACGTCGCCGTAATAGCGGTACTCGTTGATGAAGGCGTCGCCCTCCTCGGTCGAGATGCCGTCGGCGTAGTCGAGCAGCAGGTAGCTGTTGTACGGCGGCAGATCGAGGCTGTCCACCAAATCGTCCGGCAGGATGATCGTGCCCGCGTTCATGCCGAACATCGCGTTGATGAACGTGCTCGCGTCCTCGTTCACCTTGTCCTGCACCGGCTTGAGCGTGCGCCCGCTGATCTCAAGCTCGACGCCCTCCCGCAGCACCGCGTTGTACACGTCGTTCACCGTCGCGCCCATGTCCGAGGTGATGGTGTAGCCGTCCTCGCCCAAGTCGAGGGGCTCCATCCCGCGGAAGCGCAGGTACTCGTTGTAATTACTCTCCTTCACCACCATGAGCCCCTGCGAGGTGGCATCGGAGTTCTCAGTGCCCGCCGGCAGGTCCATGTGCACCGCGTCGCACAGCTCGTTCAGCGTCACCACGGGCATGCTCTCGCCGCGCGGCCTCGAATCGTAGGCGTCGATCTGCACGTGCTTGCCCGCGATCGCGGCGAGGTCGAACGCGTGCTCCTTCGAGGTATCGAACGCCACCGTGTCGTTCGCGCTCGCCTCGATGATGTCCACCGGGCCGGTCGCCGGCGCGTACCGCTTGCCCTCGCCGTCCTCGCTCGCGGAAATGCTGTTCATCTCGTCCGCGGTTTCCTGCGAGAAATACACGAGCGTCCGCGAGTAGTCCACCGGCGTGCCGCGCTCCACGGTCTCGTTCATCACGCTCGCGAGCGACATGCCCGCCGTGACCGAGGTGATGGCCAAAAAGAGGATCATCGCGATCATGGCCATCGAGAAGCTCACGGTGTTCACCTTGGCCGCGAGCTGGCGCATGGTGACCATGTTGAGCCCGCGCCAGTACAGGCCGCGCGCCGCCTGGAGCACCTTGAGCAAAAAGCCCGAGAGGCCGAAGAAGAAGAGGATCGTGCCCACCACGACCGTGATCGTGGTGATGAGGAAGTTCGTCATGGCCTCGGGCGCACCGTCGTAGGGCAGGCCGTCATGGAGGAGCCGCGCGTACGCCACGCCGATGGCCACCGCGCCCACGAGGCACACCGCGGCCGAGACCCAGGGGTTGCGCATGCGCACGACCTCGTTCTTACGGCCCGCGCTCATGAGGTCGATGATCTTCGCCCGCGCCACCACGCGCAGGTTGAAGATGAGCGTCACGATGAAGATCGCCACGAGGCAGCCCACCGTGATCATGAAGGCGCCGAGCGAGAAGAAGAAGTGGAAGTCGGCGATCTGCGTCTTGAATATGCTGGCCGTGAAGAACACCATGAGCCACGAGAGCCCCAGGCCGCACAGGATGCCCAGCACGAGGGCGGCGGCGGACACGAAGAGCGTCTCCATGGCCATGATGAGCGCCACCTGACCGCGACTCATGCCGAGTACCTGGTACAGGCCGAACTCCTTCTTGCGGCGCTTCATGATGAAGTTGTTCGCATACACCATGAGGAAGCCCATCACGAAGCCCAGAAAGATCGTGAGCCCGCTGATGATGCCGCCGAGGGTCTCGCCCATGCCTGCGTTCTGCTCGGTGACGCCCGCGACGTCCACCTGGACGGAGATGGTGTTGAACGCATAGAACACCGTGACGGCAAGCGTGAGCGTGAGCAGGTAGATGAGGTAGTCCTTGCCTGCGCGGCGCACGTTGCCCAGCGCGATCTTACAGAGCATCGGAACCCTCCCCGCCCATCATGGCCACGACGCCCATGATGCGATCGAAGAACTCCTGGCGGCTCGTGTCGCCGCGGCGGAGCTCGGTGAAGATGCGGCCGTCGCGGATGAAGAGCACGCGCTTGGTGTAGCTCGCGGCGAAGCTGTCGTGCGTGACCATGAGGACGGTCGCCTGGTAGCTGCGGTTCATGGTCTCGAAGCTCTCGAGCAGCAGGCGCGCGTTCTTGGAGTCGAGCGCGCCGGTGGGCTCGTCGGCCATGATGATGGCGGGGTCGGTCACGAGGGCGCGCGCCGCCGCCACGCGCTGCTGCTGGCCGCCAGAGAGCTGGTAGGGGTACTTGTCGAGCGTCTCCTGGATGCCGAGGCGCAGCGCGACCTCGCCCACGCGGGCAAGCGTCTCCTTCGCGGGCGTGCGGCTGATGGTGAGCGGCAGGGCGATGTTCTCGCGCGCGGTGAGGGTGTCGAGCAGGTTCGAGTCCTGGAAGATGAAGCCCAGCTGCTCGCGGCGGAACTTCGTGAGCTTCTGCGACTTCAGGCGCGTGACGTCCTCGCCGTTGATGAGCACGCTGCCGCCCGTGACCTTGTCGATGGTCGAGACGCAGTTGAGCAGCGTCGACTTGCCGGAGCCCGAGGCGCCCATGATGCCCACGAAATCGCCCTGGGTGACGGAGAACGAGACGTCGCGCAGGGCGTGCGTGACGTTGTTGCGGCTTCCGTAGACCTTCTCGATGTGGCGCACCTCGAGCACGGGATGCTGCGCCTGCGTGGAATACTCCATGATCTTCCTTCCTTGCGTCATAAAGGGACGGGTTCAAAACGTTACTTTTTGCTACATTTGGGGACAGGCTTTGGTCCTGCCGCGCGGGGCGCCGCCCGATGCGTCATAAAGGGACGGGTTCAAAACGTTACCTTTTACATCACGTTGGACCCGTCCCTTTTTGCACGCGGGGCGGGTCAGCGCGATACGTTCCACAGCATAACAATCATGCCGAGGGACAGCACCGCCATCACGACGATCCAGATGAGCATCTCGACGAGCGACATGCCCGCGCGCACCACCGGGTTCTTCGGCGCGGGTTGCGTCGGCCGGTCGTACGGGCTCGCATAGGCAAGCCCCGTGGTGCGCGCCGCGGTCGGGCGGAGTTCACGCTGCTGCTTGTTCGTGGTCTTCATCCGAACCACCTCCTAAGCATATCCTCGCAGGAGGGGGTCGGCGGTGCCATCGATTTGCCTTACGCTTGGATTGCGTTTTTGTAAGGTTTGCTACCATAGGGCACGCAGGCGAACGCGAGAGGAGCCCCATGAAAACGATCCGCGTGGCAGCGGGGATCATCTGCGATGACGGGCGCGGCGAAGACCGCGCGGGCGGCGCGGAAGGCGCAGGCACGACGGCCAACGCAAACACGGCGGCCAAAGCAGGCACGGCGGCGGGCGCACCCGCGGCCGCGTCCGAGCCCGCAGAGCGCGTGCTCGCCGTGCAGCGCGGCTACGGCGACATGAAGGGGCTCTGGGAATTCCCGGGCGGCAAGCTGGAGCGCGGCGAGACCGCGGAGGACGCCTGCCGGCGCGAGCTCGCCGAGGAGCTCAAGGTACGCATCACCGACCTGCAGGATATCTATACCGTGGAGTACGACTACCCCGATTTCCACCTCTCCATGGAATGCTTCCTCTGCCGCATCGAGGAGGGCGAGCCCCAGAAGAGCGACCGCCAGCTCCAGATCCGCTGGGTCGAGCGCCGCTCGCTCGCCACGCTCACATGGATGCCCGCCGACGTCGAGCTCGTCCACGCCCTCGCCGGCGCCGAGAGCCGCGAGGACCTGTGCGCGCTCGCGAAGCGCCGACACGACAGCCGCCACTCCATGCAGGGCAACAAGCGGCAGAACACCAAGCCCGAGCTGCTCGTGCGCCAGCGCCTGCGCGCGGCGGGGCTCACCGGCTACCGCCTGCAGTGGAAGAAGGCGCCCGGCCGCCCAGACATCGCCTTCCCGGGGCGCAAGGTCGCCATCTTCGTGAACGGCTGCTTCTGGCACCGCTGCCCGCACTGCAACCCGTCCATGCCGCGCCGCAACACCGAGTTCTGGGAGGCGAAGTTCCGCCGCAACGTGGAACGCGACCAGCGCGCCATCACGGAGCTCGAGGCCATGGGATGGACGCCCATCACCATCTGGGAATGCGAGCTCAAGCGCGACCGCATCGACGAGACCATGGCGCGCGTCATCGAGCAGGTGCGCGCGGCGGAGCGGCCGCGGCGGACGGGCAAGGCCTAGGCGCAGGGCGCGGGTGCGGCGGGCGAACGTGCGCGCGGCGGCGCCCCTAAAGCCCGACGCGGGCAACCCGGCGGTTCGGGTCGGCAAGCCTCCCCCCGGCGCCTCGTCCATGGACGATCTTTACCGAATCACTTAAGAACTACGGTAGACTCCGACCCCGAGACTGGCGTTTTCGCAGGTCAGAGGCCGCACCATGGTACGCACAGAACAGCGTAAGCGTTTGTTATGTTATGCCGCGCACCCCGCCGGTGATAATGATATCGACGCATTCGAGAGCAGCACTCGGGTGCGCGTTTAGGCGGTGAGCGGGGAGGCGCATCGTGCATTCCTCAGAAAACGCAGCAAGCACGGGCGTGCAGCAGCAGACCTCTCCCCGTGCTACCCGGATCTCCTTCCCCCCGACACAGAGATTCAGCCTCCCCGGCTCCACCGCCGTCGATTCCGCGCGCTTGCGCAAGCAGCGCCTGCACCTCATGCATTCGTGGGACGTCGCCCGCGACGCGCTCGCCGTGGATCCGATCGACTTCATCGCGTTGCAGTAGCCCGCGGCACCGCGTCCGGCGCGCCCGGCGCCCAGCATCATCATCCAAACAAAAAGGCTCCCTCGTCGGGAGCCTTTTCATATGAGCACTGCGGCCAGCGCGATGCGGCCGGTACGGGCGCGGCACACCGGCGCGGCACCGCGCCCGCCCCGAGACCCGCGCGCCCTACATGAGCGCGCACACGTTCGTCGCGAACGCCACGGGGTCCTCGGGCAGGATGCCCTCCACGAGCAGCGCCTGGTCGTAGAGCAGCCCCGCGTAGCGGCCGAGCTTCTCGGTCTCGCCCGCCTCCTGCGCGGCCACGAGCTTCTGGAACACCGGGTGCTGCGCGTTGAGCTCCAGCACGCGCTGCGTCTTGGGCAGCCCCGCGACCTCCGCTTCCGGCCCGCGCTTCAGCACCTTCTCCATCTCGAGCGAGAGCGGCCCCTCGGTCGTGATGCACGCGGGCGCCTCGTCCTCGCCCACCAGGCGCGACGACACGGTGACCTTCTCCACGCGGTCGCCGAGGGCCTCCTTCATCGCGGCGAACAGGTCGCCGTGCTCCTTCGTGGCCTCCTCAGCCTGCTTCTTCTCGTCCTCGGTCGCCAGGTCGAGGTCGCCCGTCGCGACGTTCTTGAGCTCCAGATGCCGATCCTCGAGCTCCGGCTCGGCGCCATCGGCCACGGCCTTCGCCGCCGCCTCGCGCGCCGCCTCGTCCTCGTAGACCTTCGGCATGTCGCGCGCCACGTACTCGCGCATGGCCTGGAACGTGAACTCGTCCACGTCCTGCGTGCACAGCAGCACGTCGTAGCCGCGTGCGAGCACGCCCGTCACCACGGGCATCTTGGCCAGGCGCTCGCGGTCGTCGCCGGCGGCGTAGTAGATGGCCTTCTGGCCCTCGGGCATGGCCGCGGCGTACTCGGCGAGCGTGACCAGCTTCTGCTCCTTGGCGCTCCAGAAGAGCAGCAGGTCGCCGAGCTCCGCCGCCTTGGCGCCGTAGCTGTTGTAGATGCCGAACTTGAGCCCGCGACCGAAGTTCTCGAAGAACGTCTCGTACGCCGCGCGGTCGTCGTCGCGCATGGCCTCGAGCTCGGAGGTGATCTTCTTCTCGATGCGGCGCGCGATGGCGTGGAGCTGGCGGTCGTGCTGCAGCGTCTCGCGGCTGATGTTGAGCGAGACGTCCTCGGAATCCACGACGCCGCGCACGAAGTTGTAGTAATCCGGCAGCAGGTCGGCGCACTTCTCCATGATCATGACGTTGGAGCTGTAGAGCGCGAGGCCCTTCTCGTAGTCCTTGCTGTAGAGGTCGAACGGCGCGCGACCGGGGATGAAGAGCAGCGCGTCGTACTCGAGGGTGCCCTCGGCGTGGAAGCTGATGGTGCGCGCTGGGTCCTCGAAATCGTGGAACGTGCTCTTGTAGAACTCGTTGTAGTCCTCCTGGCTCACGTCATCCGAGCGCTTCTTCCAGATGGGCGTCATGGAGTTGATGGTCTCGAGCTCCTGGTACTCCTCGTACTCGGGCTGATAGTCGTCGCCCGCGTCCTCGGGCTTGGGCTTCTCGCGCGTCTTGGTGACCATCATCTGGATGGGATAGCGCACGTAGTTGCTGTAGCGCTTGATGAGGTCCTTGAGCGTCCACTCGGAGAGGAAGCGGTCGTAGTTCTCGCCGGGCTCCGCGGGCTCGCCGGGCTGCGTGGGCTTCGCGGGCTCGTTGTCGCGCAGGGTGAGGATGACGTCGGTGCCGTGCTCGGCGCGCTCACCGGGCTCGATGGTGTAGCCCTCGAGGCCGTCGGACTCCCACGCATGCGCCTCGTCCTGGCCGTAGGCGCGGCTCACCACGCGCACGCGCTTGGCCACCATGAAGGCGGAGTAGAAGCCGACGCCGAACTGGCCGATGATGTCCACCGCGTCGCCCTGGTGCTCGGCGTTCTCCGCCTTGAACTCCTGGCTGCCGCTGTGCGCGATGGTGCCGAGGTTCTTCTCGAGCTCCTCAGCCGTCATGCCGATGCCGTTATCGGAGACGGTGATGGTGCGCGCATCGCGGTCGAAGGAGACGCGGATGGCCAGGTCGCCCTGGTCCACGTGCATCGAGTCGTCGGTGAGGCTCTTGAAGTTGAGCTTGTCCACCGCGTCGGAGGCGTTGGAGATGAGCTCGCGCAGGAAAATCTCCTTGTTGGTGTAGATCGAGTTGATCATGAGGTCGAGGAGCTTTTTGCTCTCGGTTTTGAACTTGCGCATGTGCTGCCGTTCCTTTCAAGCTTGCGTAGATACCGAGCATCATGGTACCCGCTCGGCGCACGCATAAAACCTAAGTGCCCAAGACTTAGATTATCTTCACGAGAGAATGCAATGTAAAATAACCCCTGGGGTAAATTTACATTCGGTTATTTGGCCTTGACCCCCCCCTCGCGCGCTCACTACACTGGTAGCAACTGCACCACAATGCGCATACCTAGCTGGGAACTTGGGGGGACTATGAGAAGGACGAGAAAGCTGCTCGCAGCAATCATGCTCTGCGTGGTTGCGCTGCTGGCACCCGCCATCGCATTCGCCACATCGGAAGGTTCGCTGACGGCAACCCTTTCGAGCGACCGCGATAGCTACGAAGCAGGAGACACTGCGACGTTCACGCTCGAGCTCATCAACGATGGCGCCACGTCGGTCACCGACGTCGAATATCGCTTCGAGCTCCCCGAGGGCATGACGCTCGCAGATGGCTCTCAGCTCAATGGTTCTATCGGCGCCATCGATGCTGGCGACAGCACCGAAGCCGCCATCCAGGTCGTGCTGCCGGCTCGCGAGCAGGGCGGGGAACCCGGCGGCATCGAGGACGATGGCGAGCAGGCACCTCCCTCCGACGAGGACGGGCAGACAGGCGATGAGAGCCAGCCCGCCGCAGATACGGATGCGGCAGACACCAGCCTCCCGGGTACGGGCAACACCCTCGCCGTCGTTGCGCTCGCACTCGCCGCAGGCGGCTGCATCGCGCTCTTCGTAGGTAGGCGCTTGCATAACTCGAACGCCTCACTCATCATCATCGGTACCGTCGCACTCGCGGCTACGCTCGCTTGCGGCGCGATGACAAGCACGGCATACGCCGCAGAAACCACTCAAACGCTCACCTGCAGCAAAACCGTCACGGTCGATGGCCAAGATCTCACCGTCCAGGCCACCGTCACCTATACGGTCACCGACGAGCCAGAAGAGCCCGACCCGGGCGACACAACGTCCATCACGCGCGGCGAATGGCTCGCGAAACTCCTCAACGCGACGAATACCGGCGATTTCGAAGCCGACCCCGCCGCCGATGCCGCCTGCCCCTTCACCGACATCGCGGACAGTCCGTATGCGGAGCAGATCAAGACCGCATATGCGCTGGGCTCGCTGCCCGATGACATCGCCAACGCGGACACGTTCTCCCCCGACGAGCCCGCTACGCGCGACTTCATGTTCTCGACCGCCGTGCTGCATGCCGGCTTCTATGACACCGGTGCCGACCTGGACGCCAGCGACGCGGATGCCGCAACCCATCCGAGCCTCCTGCAGATCGCGGTAGAGCAGGGCATCGCCGAGCCCGACGAGAACGGTGCGCTGCGCCCGCAGGATGCCGCCACGGTATCCGAAGCGGATACGGTCGCAGGGCGTATCGCTGCACTCGACTTCGACGCGGATGCTCCCGCCAGCGGTGATCCCGTCGTGAACTACGCGCTGCAGGATGACGTCATCCTGCTCGATTCCTGCGAGCAGATCGATGACGACAGTTTCGTGCTCGATGTCCCCTATGACGAGGTGGCGGGAGCCGCAACCCAGCAGGACAACAGCGCTGCCACGTACCGCGCTGCCCGCGCGCCCTTTAAGTTCCCCAGCGTGGGCAGCAAGGTCGCCTACCTGGGCGATGGCGAGGGCGACGAGGGCTTCGCGGGCACGGTGCTCTCGCTGCACGCCTACGAGGACGGCAACCGAACGCTCTTCGATTACGCGCAGGCCACCGACCCCAGTGAGATCTACCAGAGCATCGAGGTCACCGCCACCGATCAGGGCGACCGCCTGGCCAACGTCGAGCCCGTCGACGGCGCCACCATCCTTCCCGCTGATGGTGCGAGTGCCCAGCAAAGCGGTCGCGCCATCGACATCAGCGGCGAAGACGACTTTACCATCTCCTTCGATGACCTCAAGATCAAGGATGCGGGCTCTGTCTCGGGCTCGGTGAACATCATCCCCTCCATCGACGTCGATTTCGATTGGGAGTTCCCTGCCACCATCAAGCGCGCCCGTGCCGTGGTGAACCTCGATACCACGGTGAACGTCACAGCGGACTTCGACGGTGTGGACGAAACGGTCGATCTGCTCAAGCACCCCATCACCGTGCCTATCGCCTCGGGCGCCAACATCGCCTTCGACCTCAAGCTCCACATCAAGGCCGACGGCTCCGCTGAGGTGAACGTCGAGTTCGACCAGAAAATCGGCGCACGCTACCGCAACGACGCCTTCCAAAAAATCTCGAAGACCACGGTCGACGAAGAGAACACGCATTGCGCCGTGCGTGCCGAGTTCGCTCTGGGAGCTGTTCCCATCGTGCAGCTGCGCTTCACCAAGATTGGCCTCTTCGACATCTCCGCCGAGCTGGGCGGAGCCGGCGACGGCGAGGCCATCACCCGCACAACAGGCATCACCTGCATCGACGCGAACGCCTATGTGTACGGCAGCCTGTCTGTGGGCACAAACACCAGCTGGATGAAGTGGGCACACCTCACCTACACCAAGGACGTTTGGAAACAGGGCTCCACGCCCTTCGAGGGGTCTTGGCATTTCGAAAGCACTGGTAAGGATGGCGCACTCGAACTTGTGGACGAATGCACGCAGAAAGACGTTCCGGGAAGCGGCGCAACGCCCGCCGAGGACTTCGAGTACACCATCGAGAACGACGGCGTGCACATCGAGCGCTACATCGGCGACGATACCGAGGTCATCATTCCCGCGAACATCGAGGGCAAGCCGGTCGTGTACGCATGCCTGGGCGTCGAGAGCAGTCTCTCCGGCATGTACCCCACGGCGAACAATGTTGAGCGCGTCTCCCTAGAGGAAGGCTCGCAGCTCGTTGAGTTCCGCATCTGGAACGAGAGCCAGGGCAGCGGCGTGGGCAATTGGGAATACAAACTTGACAGCTTCGACACCGGCAATGCCGAAAAGCTTGAGGTCATCTTCCTGGGCAACGATCGTCCCGTAGAACTTCTGCTAGGTAATTCACCCGACCTGCGCGAAGTCAGCGCGCTGCCGACGAACAACCTCGACCTGCGACAATATCGGTACTTAGAGACCGTGGAGGTCAACAGCACATACACAAGCTGGGACAACCTCATAAGTGAGCTCAAGCTAGGTGACCATCCAAACCTCACCAAACTATATGTCTCTGGAACGGATATCAGCGAACTCGACCTTTCCGGGTGCCCGAATCTGACGGTATTGGATATCGGTAGGACGCCCATCGAAACGCTTGATCTTTCAGGTTGTTCAAAACTCCAGGAACTCTGGGGCGATCAGTGCTCGCTCACTGCTCTGGACGTCTCCCACTGCCCCAAGCTCACACTCCTCAGCTTTGACAGCCCAGCTCTCACGACGCTCATGCTCGACAATCCCATGCTCGAAGATTTGCTCATCAGTGACACTAACTTAAGTGAGCTCGATCTCTCAAGCTGCCCGAATCTCACTACGTTGACCTGTGTCAACAGCCCCATCGATGAGCTCGACCTCTCCGCTGTACCAAAGCTTGAAAGCCTTGACTGCCATGGCTGCGACCTCACCGAACTCGATGTGAGCGCGCTCAACAACCTGACGTCACTTGGCTGCTCAGACAACCAGCTCACGGAGCTCGACCTCTCCGGTTGCCCGCTCCTGGAAACGTTGGACTGCGAGAATAACCAGCTCACGGAGCTCGACATCAGCGTCTGCCCGAACCTGAGATTCCTGCATTGCAAGAACAACCCCATTGAGGACACCTCGGCACTCGAGGAGTGGTTCCAGAACGGCGGCCAAGGCGAGATGTAACCCTGCGGCGGCGTACGCGAGAACGATTAGCGGCCTGTGCCCCATCCGGAGCACAGGCCGCTTCCATGTAAAATAACCCCTGGGGTAAATTTACATGGCGGGGAACTGCTGGACGGGGAAGGTCACGGTGATGCAGGTGCCCATGCCCAGCTCGCTCGCCAGATCGATGCTCGCGCCGTGGAACACCGCGGCGTGCTTCACGATGGCGAGCCCCAGGCCAGTGCCGCCGCGCGCCTTCGACCGGCTCTTGTCCACGCGGTAGAAGCGCTCGAACACCTTCTGCTGCTCCTCGGGCGCGATGCCGATGCCCGTGTCGATGACCTGGATGTACGGCCGTCCCGCCTCGTCCATGCCGCAGCCGAGCGTCACCGTGCCGCCGGGCAGGTTGTAGCGGATCGCGTTGCTCGCCAAGTTGTACGCGAGCTCGTCGAGCAGCCGCGCCACGCCCATCACCATGGCGGGCTTCGTGTCCATGATGAAGCTCACCTCGTTGCGCTCCGCGAGCTGCTCGAGCCGCTGGCGGATCGACTCGAGCATGCGCGGGATGTCGATCGGCTCGGTGGTGCCGAGCACCGCGGCCGACGTCTCGGAATCGGAGCGCTCGGCCTCGTCGAGGTTGGAGAGGGTGAGAATGTCGTTCACGAGCGCGGTGAGGCGCCCCGCCTCCCGGTGGATGCGGTGGCCGAAGTCGCGCAGGTCCGCCTCGTCGGCCACCATGCCGCCGGCGATGAGCTCGGCATAGCCCGAGATGGTGGTGAGCGGGGTCTTGAGTTCGTGCGTGATGTTCGCGGTGAACTCGCGGCGCATGCGGTCGTTATCGGCGAGCACGCGCATCTGCTGCTTGAGCGCCTGGCGCTGGCTCTCGATGCGGTCGAGCATGGGCGCCATCTCGGAGTACATCTTGTCGTCGTTGCGCTTGGGGTGGTCGAGGTCCACCTCGAGCAGCGGCGCGATGATCGCGTGGGCGGAGCGGCGCGCGGAGAAGAACGAGATCACGAGGAGCACCACGGCGAGGATCACGAGCGGCACCGCGAACGACATGAGGATCGCGAGCACGCCGTCCTGCTCCTGCGCGAGGCGGATGACCGTGCCGTTCTCGAGCCGGACGGCCTGGTAGAACATGATCTCCCCGAGCGTGGAACTCGAGCGCTCCGAGTACCCGGAGCCCGTTTCGAGCGCCTGGGCGACCTCGGGGCGGCCGCTGTGGTTCTCCATCTCCGCGGCCGGCTCCTCGTTGTCGAAGATCACCGTGCCGTCGGGCGCGATGAGCGTCACGCGCACGCGGTCCGCCTCGAGGCGATCGAGCAGGCTCACGTCATCCTCGGTCTCGTTGAGCATGGACGCGACGATGTGCGCCTCGTCATACAGCTCGCGCCGCGAGATGTCGCTCACCTGGTTCTGCAGATAGACGGCGCCCACCATGGTGAGCACGATCACCACGAGCAGCACGGTCACGAAGATCGTGCCGAACACGCGGCGAAAGAGCGATTTCTTGCTTCCGAGCGGACTCACGCGCGCGCTCCCCTCGCCTCGTTAGGCTGCATGGTCGGCGAAGCGATAGCCCACGCCGCGCACCGTCTCGATGCAGCTCGACCGGTCGCCGAGCTTCTGGCGGAGCGTCTGCACGTGCACGTCGACCGTGCGCGAGCCGCCGTCGAAGTCCCAGCCCCACACGCTCTGCAGCAGCGCCTCGCGGCTGAACACCACGCCGGGCTTGCGCATGAGGTATTCCAGCAGGTCGAACTCGCGCAGCGTGAGCTTCACGGGCTTGCCGTCGACCGTGACCTCGCGATGGCTCGGCGAGAGCACGATGCCGGAGTTGGAGAGCACGTCGGAGGTCTTCTTCGTCATGCCGCCGCGGCGCAGCAGCGCACGGCACCGGCTCGTGAGCTCCATGAGGCTGAAGGGCTTGGTGAGGTAGTCGTCTGCGCCGCCGTCGAGCGCGACCACCTTGTCGAGCTCGGTGTCCTTTGCGGTGAGCATCATGATGGGCACGGTCGCGGTCTCCTGGTCCGCGCGGAGGCGGCGGAGGATCTCGAGGCCGTCGGTGTCGGGCAGCATGATGTCGAGGAGCACCGCATCGGGCACGCGGCGCGCCACGGCGGCCTTGAACTCGCTATCGTTCGAGAACCCCTCGGCCTCGATGCCCTGCTGATGCAGCGCATAGAGCGTGAGCCCGCGGATGTTGTCGTCATCCTCCACGTAATAGATCATCGGAAACGTCACCCCAAGAACAGCTGTGACCGTGAGTTTTCTTCATAGTACACGTTATGTACCGCGCTTCATGAGGCAGAAAGCACATTGTAAAGATAGCGTAAGCCGCCTTGAGTCATTGGGGACGGGTTCAATTGACTCGCCGAGTCAAACGAACCCGTCCCCAATGTCTCGGTGAGTCAATTGAACCCGTCCCCAATGACTCCAATGACTCACAGGGTGATGGTGAAGACGGTCTTCTCCGCGGTGGAGGTGCACTCGATCGTGCCGCCGTGCGCGGTGACGATCTCCTTCGCGATGGCGAGTCCCAGACCCGCGCCGCCTCGGTTCGTGGTGCGCGCGGCATCGAGCCGGTAGAACTTCTCGAAGATGAGCTTGAGCTTGGGCTCCGGGATGGGATCGCCGTGGTTCTCGAAGCGGATGACGACCCCCATGTCGTCCCGGCGCTCCGCCGTGATGCGAATCGTCGTGCCCTCGTAGCTGTACGCGATGGCGTTGCGCATCACGTTGTTGAACACGCGCGCCATCTTGTCGCCATCGATGAGCGCCTTGAGCCCCGGCTCGCACTCGATCTCCACGCGCTTGCCCTGCTCGGCGAGGATGGGGTAGAACTCGTCCGCCACCTGCCCGAGCATGAGGCTCAGGTCCACGTAGCCGCGCGTGAGCACCATGCCGTGGAAGTCGAAGCGCGTGATGTCGAAGAACTCCTCGATGAGCGCATCGAGCCGGTGCGCCTTCTCGAGCGCCACGGACGTGAAGCGCGCCCGCTGGTCCGCCGGCAGGTCGGGCGCCTCGTCGAGGAGCGAGAGGTAGCCCACGATGCTCGCGAGCGGCGTCTTGAGGTCATGCGCGAGGTAGGTCACGAGGTCGTCCTTGCGCCGCGCCTCGTTGCGCAGCGCCTGCTCGCCCGCGCGCCGCCGCTGGCGCACGCGGCTGATCGCGCTCTCCGTCTCCAGGTAATCGCCATCGAGCTGGCCCCAATCGTCCGGGTGGTCGATGAGCCGGTCCGTGATGCAGCGCGCGATCGCGTCGTCCGCCTCCCGATGCCCCTGATCGAGCCCGTAATAGTACATCGCGCGCCCCACGAAGAACGCGAGGCACACGGCGAGCGCGAGCAGAAAGCCGCAGAGCGAGAAGAGGTAACCCGCGCCGAATAGGATGGGGAACTGGCTGTTCCCCATGAAAAGGCCGCCCAGGAACAGCACGACGATCCACGCTGCCCCGCCAAGCACGATGCAGCGGCGCACCTCGACGTAGCGATCCGCCACGAGGTAACTCACGAAGAGTATCACGATGATCGCGAACGGCTCGTTAGCACCCAAGAGCATGACGAGCAAGACGAGCATCGTGATCGTGGCGAGCGACTTGCTGACAGTGAGCTTGAGGAGCCGCGAGACGAAGACGTTACCCCCGAACGCCTCGGGCGCAAGCGAATCGGGGGTCTGCGGCGCGCTCTCGGCAGGCCGATCCGGCCGTGCGTCCATGCGCATCCCCTACCCTTCTATCGTGTACCCCACGCCCCAGATGTTCTTGATGAAGCGCGGGTTCTGAGCGTCATCGCCGATTTTCTCACGCAGGTGCCGGATATGCACCATGATCGTGTTGTTCGACCCCGGCATGAACTCCTCGTTCCACACCGCGCGGAACAGGTCTTCCACGGGCACGACGCGGCCGCGGTTCTCGGCGAGGTGCAGCAGGATCGAGTACTCGATGGGCGTGCAGCGCACCTCCTTGCCGTCGACCGTGACGCTGTGCGCGTCGGGGTTGATCTCGAGGCCGTTGATGGAGATGATGCGCGACCCCTGTTCGTCGCGGCTCCCATAGCTCGTGTACCTGCGCAGCTGCGCCTTCACGCGCGCGACGAGCACGAGCGGGCGGAACGGTTTCACCACGTAGTCGTCCGCGCCGAGCGAGAGGCCCTCGATCTTATCGGCCGGCGCATCGCGCGCCGTGAGCATGATGACGGGGTACGTGTGGTCCGCGCGGATGGTGCGCAGCAGCTCGAACCCGTCGATGTCGGGCAGCATGACGTCGAGGATCGCGAGGTCGAACTCCCGGCTCAAGATGAGGCTCGCGGCGTCCGCCCCGGTATAGGCGATCGTCACCTCGTACCCCTCGTTCCGCAAGTAGATTCCCACGAGGTCCGCGATGGTCTTCTCGTCGTCAACGACCAGGATGCGCAGCTTCACCAGCGTATCTCCCTTCCCCATTTGAAGTATTATGCCCGCGCGCGCACCGGTGAAGCGCTCGTTAAGCAAGCCATAAGTTCCTGTATGGTAGAATGCGACCGATGAAAACCCCCTGTTGCCACATTCCCCATCGCAATCGGAGCAAGATCGTGAACCGCACGCAAACCCTGCCGCTCGCGCGGCACATCGCATGCACCCTGTGCGCGCTGCTCATGTGCGCCGGCGCCTGCCTCGCCCCTCCCGTCGCCGCGCACGCCGAGACCCTCGGGACCGACGTCGTCCTGGGGGAGACGGCCGAGGAGCGCGGCCTCGCCGCGAGCGACCTCCCCGACATCACCGCTCCGCACGCGATCGTGGTCGGCGCGGACGGCACCGTCTACTTCGAGCGCGCGGCGGACGACCAGGTGAAGATCGCCTCGCTCACGAAGCTCATGACCGCCATCGTCGCCATCGAGAACGCCGAGCCCACCGACACCATCACGGTCGACCACGCGGCCGCCACCGTAGGGGAATCGAGCGCGAACCTGCGCGAGGGCGACACGATGCCGCTCGAGACGGCGCTCAAGGCGCTGCTCGTCCCCTCGGGCAACGACGCCGCCATGGCCATCGCCTCGAGTGTGGGCGCGCTCATGGATCCCGCGAGCGACGACCCCTACGGCGTCTTCGTCGACGCCATGAACGCGAAGGCTGCCGAGCTGGGACTCGGCGCCGTGTTCGCCAACCCCCACGGCCTCGACTTCGGCGCATGGGAGGCGGACATGCACGCCTCGGCGCGCGACGTGGCCACGATGCTCGCCTACGCCATGCAGAGCGAGACGTTCCGCGCGGCGGACGGCTCGGGCGAGAACTCCATCACGGTGACCGGCGCGGACGGCGCCGAGCGCACCGTGACGTTCGAGGTGTGGAACAAGATCCTCGGGCGGGACGGCAACATCGGCGGCAAGACGGGGACGACGTACATCTCGGGCAAGTGCTTCGCGGGAACGTTCGTGCGCGACGGCGAGGAGGTCTACGTCGTGGTACTCGGCTGCGCGGAGGACGCCGACCGCTTCGCCGACACCCTCGCCCTCGCGAACTGGTACTACGACCACATGAAGACCGTCGAGGTGGTGCAGAGCGAGTACGCCACCATGGACGGCGCGGCGCTTGTGGGGCGCGCGACGGATGCGGCCTGGACCGACAAGACCGTCGACGTGGTCGCCGCCGACCCGGACGCCACCGTGCGCGTGTTCGACCTGGCGGGCGAGCTCTCACTCGATGTCGACCTCGAGGAGTTCTCCGGCGCGGTACGCGCAGGCGATGCCGCGGGGACGCTCACGCTCTCCCAAGGGGATGAGGCCCTGGCCTCCGTGGATTTGGTCGCAGCCGAGGACATCGCCGAGCCGAGCCCGCTCGAATGGCTGCTCGTGCAGTTCGATCGCTTCACGCGCTGGATCACCGGCAAGCCGGGCAGCGCGCCCGCCGAGGTGCTTGCCGAGGCGCCGAGCCTGTCCTAGGGGCGACGTCGTTAGGGGCGACGCCGCCGCGGCGCGCGTGCGGCAAAATGATAAAAACCAGCCTGTCTGGATTTTATCATTTGAGCGAGGCCTCCGTGGCGAACAGACCCTCCACCGGCGCGCCCGCTTCCTCGGGACACACGAAGCACGTGCCCACGCTCGGTGCCGCGCCGTATTTTCCGTGGTAGTCGCTGCCGCCCGTCACGAAGAGGCCGTAGCGTCCGGCGAGCTCGAAGGCGAGCTCCCGGTCGCGCTCCGTGTGGTCGGGGTGGTACGCCTCGATGCCCAGAAGACCCGCGCCCACAAGATCCGAGACGAGCGTCCAGGAATCGGTCTGCCCCGGATGCGCGAGCACGGGGACGCCGCCCTGCTCGCGGATGGCGCGCACCGCGTCGATGGCGGGCGGGTAGGGGATGTCGCGGTTCGCCGGGCTCTCCCCCTTGAACCAGCAGGCGTAGCAGAACTGGTAATCGGGGTCGGTGTAGGGGCGATGCGTAAGCGTCTCCATGACGTGCTGCTTGTACACGCCGGTGCTCTCCCCCGCCGTGGCCACGAGCTCATCGAGCGAAAGGTGCTTGCCCGAGAACTCGATGCCCTGGCGCTGGAGCACCCACGCCTGCCAGAGCGTGTTCGCCGTCCGAGCCGTGAGCGTGGGCGCGACGAGCCGCTCTACCGGTCCCGACCCGTCCTCGGTCGCGCTCAGGCCGAAGCCCAGAATGTGCACCTTGCGCCCCGTCGCCATGTCGCGCGCGGAAACCTCGACGCCCGCGAGCACGGGGAAGCTCAGCTCGTGCGCCCGCTCGCGCACGTACGAGAGGCGCGCGAGCGAATCGTGGTCGGTTATGGCGATGCGCGTGATGCCGGCGGCGCGCGCCTCGGCGATGAGCTCGTCGACCGTGCGCGAGCCGTCCGAGAAGACGGAATGCATGTGCAGGTCCCACGAGCCGACCACCGAGCGGCCGCTCACGGGATGCGGCGCCTCGTAGCGCGGCGACAAGCGCTTGACCGCCTGCTGCGCGGTGCGCACGGCGCTGCGCGCGGCGGTATCCGTCGCCTCGGCCGTGGTCTGCCGCACCAGGTCGCGGAGCGCCCGGTCGGTCGCCTTGCGAATGGCGCGCCCGGCCTTCGCCTGCTCGGCGGCTTCCTTCTTCAAGGCGCGCTTCTCGGCCTTCCGCGCGGCCTTGGCCTTCGCCTTGCCGGCCTTATCCGCCTTGGCGTCCTTGCCCGGTTGAGCACCCTTCGCAGCCTTCGCGGCCTTGTCCGCCTTCGTCGTCTTCGCCGCCCGGTCCGCCTTGCCGCTCAGTCCCGCGCGCTTCTTCTCATCCGATTTCGACATGCTGCCCCCTCGCCGACGACCCCTGCTTCGTGAGATGCTTATACCCGCTCCACGCGACATCGCGCCCCGCGGCGGCCCGGCGGGCGCTCGATGCGCCTCACCCGGCGAACAGGGCGGTGGCGTTTTCCCACGCGGCGCGCATGATGTCGGCGGGATCCTCGCCCGTGCGCTCGCTGCGATCCTGCGCGAGGGCGGTGGCGGTGAACGCGATGAGCGCCGGCTCGCACTCGATGCCGCGCAGGGGCTCGGGCGCCATGTAGGGGCAATCGGTCTCGAAGAGGATGCGGTCGAGCGGGCACGCCGCGAAGGCCTCGCGGATGTCGGCGTTGCGCTTGAACGTCGCGGCTCCCCCGAACGCGATGTGGCAGCCGAGCTCCACGAAGCGCTCCATGGTGGCGCGATCCTCGGTGAAGCAGTGGAGCACGCAGCCCGCCGCGGGGATGCCCACCTCGCTCAGGACGCGGTACGCATCCGCGTGCGCCGCGCGCGCCTCGTCGGCGCCGTCGTTGCGCACGTGCAGCTCGACGGGCACGTTGCGCGAACAGGCGAGCGCGAGCTGCTGCTCGAAGCAGGCGATCTGCACGTCGTGCGGGGCGGCCTCGATGTTGTCGTCCGCATCGAAGTGGTAGTCGAGGCCGATCTCGCCCACGCCCGCGCAACGGGGGTCGGCGAGCGCCTGCTCGACCACGGAAAGCGCCCCGTCCGAGAAGACGGGCGCGCCGTAGGGGTGGACGCCCGCGAGATACGACACGTCGGGCAGCCCGCGCGCCGGCATGCCGGCCTCGGCCGCCTGCGCCGTGGCGCGCGCCCGCCATTCCGCGAGCCTATGGCGGAACTCCTCGAGCGGCATCTCGTCCGCGATGGGGTCGAAGAGCGTCACGAGGCGGCGGACGCCCGCGCGACCGGCGCGCACGAGCACCTCGGCCGGATCCTTCGACCAGAAGCACGTGAGGTGGCCGTGCGTGTCGAAGAGCGGCGCGGGCGCGGCGGGCACCGCGTACGCCTTGTCACCGCGCTTCGTGTGCTTGACGAACGCGAGCGGCTCCTGCGGCTCCTGTGGCTCCCGCCGCTCCGGCTTCTCCTGCTGCTCCGCACTCATCGGGCGCCCTCCTCAGCCCCGGCGAGCGCAACGGCAAGGCGCACGAAGTCCTCGACCGAGAGCGTCTCAGCGCGCGCGGTGGGTGCGATGCCCGTCTCCTCGAAAGCGGCGTCGAGCGCCTGCTTGGCGAAGCCGTTCGCGCTCATGGAGTTGCGGATGGTCTTGCGGCGCTGGGCGAACGCGGCGTCCACGACGCGCGCCACCTCCGCGGGATCGATGTCGCTCCCGCCGGCCGCCGCGGCCGCGTAGGGCGCCTCGCCCGGCGCATAGCGGTCGAGCCGCACCACGGCGGAGTCCACGTGCGGGGCGGGCATGAAGCAGCGCGGCGGCACCTCGAAGCGCCCCGTCACCCGCGCCCGCAGGGCGAGCTTCACGGTGTAGGCGCCGTAATCCTTCGAGCCCGGCTGCGCGGCGATGCGGTCGGCGACCTCCTTCTGTACCATCACGACGGCGCGCTCGAGGGCGGGCATGCGCTCGAAGAAGTCGAGGATGATGGTCGCCGCCACGTTATAGGGCAGGTTCGAGATGAGGTGCGTGGGCGCGCCTCCCGCCGCCTCCTCGATGCGCTCGACCGGCACGCGCAGGGCGTCACCCATGATATAGGTGAAGTTCGCGTGGTCCGCGGCATGCGCGAAGAGCACGGGCTCGAGCGCGGAGTCCATCTCGATGGACACGACGCCCGCCGCCTCCTGCACGAGCGCGAGCGTGAGCGTGCCGATGCCCGGCCCCACCTCGAGCACGCGCTCCGCGCCCGTGAGCTCCGCAAGCTCGCAGATGCGCTCGATCACATGGTTGTCGATGAGGAAGTTCTGGCCGAAGCGGTGCTTGGTGGCCAGGCCGAACTCGTCGAGCAGCTCGCGCGTGGCGGTGAGGTTGGCAAGCGGGGACGTGGTCACGGTCTTCTCCCGATGGTAGGAACGGCCCCGCCGCGACGCGATGGAGCCGTCAGGTCACAACATATGGGCGCTTCAGGAAACCTTGCAGCGGGCGCCTAATCCACCAGGCGCGGGAAGAGCGGCTCGCCCTTCTCGACCGGCGCGCCGCCCGCGAGGCCGCCCCAGGCGCAGGCGGCGGCGAGGTCGGCCGTCGGCGCGGGGTCGAGCGAGAGGCGGCGGCGCACCTCGGCGGAGATGCGCGGCATGAACGGGTCGTAGAGCTCACTCGCGATGCGGATGACCTCGAGCAGGTTCCAGATCACGCTCGCGAGCTCGTCCGCCTTCTCGGGATCCTTCGCGAGCGCCCACGGCGCCATGTCCTCGATGTAGTGGTTCGCGGCGGAGACGATCTTGAGCACCTCGGCCGTCGCGCCGCTGTAATCCATGACCTCCATGCATGCGGCGTAGCGCTCGAAGACGCCGTCGCAGGCGTCGCGCAGCGGGCTCGGCTCGTCAAAGTTCGCGGGGCGCACGGGCGCGCACCCGTCGAAGTACTTCATGCTCATGTTGAGCGTGCGGGAGACGAGGTTGCCCCAGCTATTGGCCAGGTCGGCGTTGTAGACCTGGCGCATGCGGCCCCAGCTGATGGGCGAGTCCGCGCCGTGCGTCACGTCGCTCATGAAGTAGTAGCGATACGCCTCGACGCCCAGAAGATCGATGACCTCCTCCGGCGCGATGGCGTTGCCGCGGCTCTTGCTCATCTTCTCGACCTTGCCGGTCTCCTCGTTGCGCACGGTGAGGAAGCCGTGGACGAAGACCTTCTCCGGCAGGGGCAGGCCCGCGGCCATGAGGAGCGCCGGCCAGATGACGCAGTGGAAGCGGATGATGTCCTTGCCCACAACGTGGCATTGCGCCGGCCAGCGGTACGCGAGGGTCTCAGCCGCCTCCGCGCCCTCCGCGCCGTACCCCACGGCGGAGAGGTAGTTGATGAGCGCGTCGACCCACACGTAGGCCACGTGCTTCTCGTCGAACGGGAACGGCACGCCCCAGTCGAACGTGGAGCGGCTGATGGAGAGGTCCTTGAGGCCGCCCTTCACGAAGGAGATCACCTCGTTGCGCCGCGTCTCGGGCTGGATGAAGTCCGGGTGCGCCTCGTAGAAGTCGAGCAGCGGCTGCTCGAAGGCGGAGAGCTTGAAGAACCAGCTCTCCTCCTGGATGCGCTCGAGCGGGCGGTCGCAATCCGGGCAGAGCGGGTGCTCCGGGTCGGCCGGGGTCTCGCCGGCGGCGACGCGCTCCTCCTCGTGGTGGCGCACCTGCGTCTCGGTGAAGTACGTCTCGTCCGGGCGGCAGTACCAGCCGTCGTAGGCATCCTTGTAGATGTAGCCACGGTCGAGGAGCGCCTTCAGGAACTTCTGGACGCCCGCGATGTGACGCGGCTGCGTGGTGCGGATGAAGTCGTCGTTGGAGATCTCGAGCGTCTCCCACAGGTCGCGGAAGGCGGGTTCCATGGAGTCGCACCACGCCTGCGGGGTATCGAAGCCGTTCTTCTCGGCCGCCTCGGCCACCTTCTCGCCGTGCTCGTCCATGCCGGTGAGGAACTTGACGTCGTAGCCGCAGGCACGGCGGAAGCGCGCCTGGACGTCGGCGAGGATCGTGCAGTACGCCGTGCCCAGGTGCGGTTTGGCGTTCACGTAGTAGATGGGGGTCGTGATGTAATACGAGGGCTTCGTGTGCTCCATGCTGGGAATCTCCTTGCGTGGTCGTGGCATCTAGGGTGATAGTTTACCGCATGGCGCGGGGGTTCGTCGCGCGCGGGGCGCAGCGCGTCGCAACCCAAAATGATAAAAAGCAGACAGGCTGGTTTTTATCATTTAGCAAGCCGGGTTTTTATCATGCTCACCTCAAGAGCCCTGCACCTCGAGGACGAGGGCGTAGACCTCGCGGCGACGGCGGGAATAGCGCTGGGAGAGGCGCTTCGCGATGGCGGAGGCGGGCTCGCCAGCAGCAAGGGCATCCGCGATGTCGCGGCGCAGGGCGGCATCGGCATCCGCAGCCTCACCTGGTGTCCCCACGGCTGCCGCAGCGGGCGCGCCGGCCGCAAGCGCCACGAGCTCGTCCGCGGCGGGCGGCGCCACCACGAGCACGATCTCGCCCTTCACCTGGTCGCGCGCAGCGACATCGGCGAAGAGCTCGGGTGCGGGCAGGCGGAGCACCTCCTCGTGGAGCTTCGTGAGCTCGCGGCAGAGCGCGGCCTCGCGTGCGGGGAACACGGTGGCGACGATCTCGAGCGTCGCGGCGATGCGATGCGGGGATTCGTAGAAGATGAGCGCGCCGGGCACCGCGGCGAGCTGCCGCAGCCGCCGCTCGCGCTCGCCCGCCCGGCGCGGCAGGAAGCCCTCGAAGAAGAAGTGGTCGCAGGGGATGCCCGATGCCACGAGCGCGGTCGCGCAGGCCACGGGGCCGGGCACGACCTCCACGGCGGCCCCCGCCGCGCGCGCGGCCTCCACGAGCACCTGCCCGGGGTCGGAGATGCCCGGCATGCCGGCGTCCGACGCGTACGCGAGCACCTCGCCCGCCTGCATGCGCTCGACCAGTCCCGCCGCGCGCGCGGCGATCACGTTCTCATCGCAGCGCACGAGCGGCTTCTCGACGCCAATGTGCGCGAGCAGCTTCCCGGTGACGCGCGTGTCCTCGCAGCACACGGCATCGGCGCGACGGAACGCCTCCGCCGCTCGCGGGCTCAGATCTCCCAGGTTCCCGATGGGCGTGCCCACCACGATGAGCCCGCCCTGCTCCATAGCGCTCGCCACGGCTTCCCCGCTAATCGAGCATGCCGCGCTCGAGCGTGCCGAGCGCGACGCGCGCGTCCCACGCCGCGATGCGCTTCTCGGTCTTCCACGTTTGGAAGAACCAGCCGCGCGCCTTCGCGAACGAGGCCATCTGGCTCGCGATGAACACGCGCTCGAACGCGGCGCGCCCCTCCGGCGTGATCGACGTGTTGGTGAAGACCGCGGCACCCGACCATTCGCCCACGATCGCCGGGAAGCCGGAGGCATGCGCCTCGTCGATGAGCCGGCGGTTGCGCGCGATGGCATGGGAGAGGCCGCTCGGCGTGGTGATGTCGAGCGCCATATCGTCGCGATAGTGGTAGAGATGGATGTCCATGCAGACGTTGCGGTACTTGCCGCCGCTCATGAAGCGCTTCCACGCCTTGGGATGGCCGGAGGCGGAGAACACGACCATCTTGGTCTCGGGCATGTGCAGGCGCACGATCTCGTAGGCGTCGCGATAGAAGTTGCGCAGATAGTGGCTCGGGATGCCGTTCGAGGTGCGGAAGAGCCCGGTGCGCACGCTCATGATGGGCGTATCGAGCAGCTCGATGCCGATGAGCTCGGCGCGCATGCCGTACCGGGTCGCCAGCTGGTCGAGGACGGAGAGCGCGATGTGCCGGCCGTTCGTCGAGGAGTGCCAGTCGGCGGTGGACTCCGGCGTGCTGCGCGAGTTGTTCGAATCGCCCTGGCCGCCGGGAACCGTCGCGAGGTCGAGCAGGACGCGCATGTCGTATTTCCGCGCCCACTCGAACGCGCGGTCGATGTAGTCGACGGCGGGGATGTACACCTCGGACTCGCCTTGGGAACCGAAGGTGTACCACGGCACGGGCAGGCGAACGGCGTTGAGCCCGATCGCCGCCATGCGCCGGAAATCGTTCTCGGTGATGAACGTCTCGTAGTGCTGGCGGATGCGCTCGTTGTACGCGACGGAGCCCATGGCGGTCTGGAGCTCCACCTCGTTGGTAGCGCCGGTTGCAGCGAACAGCGAAGGCGTTACCCATGGCTCGGGGATGAACCAGCCCGACAGGTTGACACCGCGGATCCTTTCCATCATGTCCTCTTTTCCGCCCTGGAGACGCGCTCCCGCATGGCTTCGTCGCTCGCGTTGACCTTTGAGTATACCGTCTCGTTCCCACTTTATCGGATATTCGGGCTTTTTGCCTTGACGGGCACGTTCAATTTGGTATAGTTATCAAGCTGTTAAACACAGCCTTGGTCAGATAGCTCAGTTGGTAGAGCAGAGGACTGAAAATCCTCGTGTCGGGGGTTCGACTCCCTCTCTGACCACCATCGCATTCGCAGATAGGCGGCCTTCGTGGTCGCCTATTTTTTTGACTGTCCCGGGCGGAGCCGCCGCCCTAAGGTATCGAGAACCGCTCAAGCACCGATGCCGCGCCGCGGCATGCGAGCATGCGCCATGGCTCCACGGCCCGGCACACCGCGAGCACCTCCCCCGTCTTGGAGAGGAATGCGATGTCGAGCGCGCGGTGCATGAAGCACGTGTGCACCGCATGGCAGCGGGGAAATCCCATCACCACCTCCCCAGGGGCGCCGGCCGCCCCATACGAGCGGGGGATCATCCCGGCGAGCCGGGCAAGCGGCGCCTCGGCAACCACGAGGCACGCAGGCTCCCAGCCCAGCATCCGCAGGGCGCGCCTGAACCCATACGGGTCGAGCGCGCACCGCGCCACCTTTCCCTCATCCATGCCGAACCCCCTCATCTCACATCACGACCCCCGGCCGCCATGGATCGACGACGACCTCGCGGACGTGCTCGAGCGCGACCGGCGCGCCCATGTCGACGCCGGCGATGGAAAGCCTGCTCGGCCATGGCTCAAACCGCATGACGCAGCGATACGTCCGCTGGCCGCCGACGAGCGAGAAGACCGAGCCGCCGCCGTCCCCGTCCTCGAGGCACGTCACCTCGATATCGACGTCGTACGACCCCATCGCGTCGGCAAGTGCGCCTGCCACATCATCCGAGACCGCCGACGCTGCATCGCCGAACCCACTGGGGGCGACGGCGTGGGCGAGCACGATGTCGGGGGCGACGCGGTCGAAGCGCGCGGACGCCGCAAGGAAGACCATGACGTTGTAGGTGATGAGCGCGAGCACGATAAGCACCGGCACCACGACCGCCATCTCGACCGTCGCCTGCGCCCGCTCCTCGAGCAGGCGGCTGCCGAGCGCACGCGCGCGGCGCGACCATCTGCCTGAACCCTCGCCCGCCATGCTCATCCACCTCCCCCGACGATGCCCACCACATCCCCCACGCGCACCGTGAGCGGGATCGTGACCCCTCCCGGCAAGGGAATCTCCGCGATGGTGATGGTCGTATCGAGCAGGCGCTCGCCCACGTCGTATTCGAGCGCCTCGAGGAGCGCCGCCGGATCCGTGCTGCCCACGGGCAGCGACCGCAGCAGCTCCTGTGCATCGGAGAGCCCGGGAACATCGGCATGGGCGAGCACGTTGGCACTATCGGTTAGCACGGGCTTCATCGAGCTCAGGTCGACGGGCTCGAACCCCAGGGCGCTCACCGCGCCGTCGATGCGATTCCCCATCCAGGTCGCGAGCGGGCCCAGGCCGAGCATCGAAAGCCCTCCGAGCAGGTCGTCCATGAGTTGCGAGAGCCCCTCGGCCACATCGCCGTACGCGATGAGCAGCTTTCCCCACAGCCCCATCACGTCGTCGATGAGCCCCACGGCACCGCCCCCGCCCGTCCGCGATGAGAGCGACGAGAAGAACGAGGCGAGGACGTTGCTCTCATCGGTCGCCTCGTCGGGCGCGAGCACCGCCGCGGAGATGGCGCCGCGCATCTCGCCCTCCGGCTGGGCGGCGAAGGAGGTCGAGAGTTCCTCGGGCGCTTCCGTCGCGTTTGAGACCACCACCGCGACCACGCCGTATCTCCCCGGCGGCGCGATATGCGGCCGGTGGGCGGCAAGCGTCTCGAGCGCCGCATCGAAGGCATCGGCCGCGTCTTCGCTCGCGCCGCGTGCTTCGCGCTCGAGTTCGATCTCCCGCCCGCGGCACGCGGCGTAGTCCTCGAGCGCGAGCGTGAACTCCCGGAGGTGGCATTCGTATCCGTTGTCGATGGATGTGGAGGCAGCGGGAACCCTGCCCACGTCGCCGATGCCGAACGCGCAGGTCGGGCACTCCTTGATGCGCCCTGCCTCTGCGTCCGCGAGCGACCCCATGCCGGCAGACGCCCCGGTCGCGCCCGGGCATTCCAGGGAGTAGTGAAGCGTCCTTCCCCTCGATTCCTGGGTCGTCGGCCACTCGGCATCGGTATAGAGCGTCGTGTTCCGCGCCTCATCGGTGTTCTTCGGAAGCAGCGGGACCGAGATGGTCACGCCGGTTTCTGTCTCGATCACCGCCGCCGTGGCGAACTGCTCGGACGCATATGCGTAGAACGCCTTGCGGGCAGCGGAATCCGCCGCCGCCTCGACGCCGCTCCCCTCGGGAGCCTCATGCGCGTAGCGCCACGCGTAGTACGCGCGCGTGCGGTCGAGCGCGACGTTCGGATCCCAGGTCAAGCTCGAGGCGTAATCGGGGTTTTCGGCCGCCGAGATGCCGGACAGGCTGCCCGCGCGCTCCTGCATGTTGCGACCATCCCTTCCGCAGTCGGCGAGCCAGGCCGCCTCCTTCGCGCGCGCGGTCTCCTCCTGCGCCTCGGTGAGCTCGTCTGCCGCCACCTCGAGCTCGCCCGAGGTCGCCTCGAGTTCATCGGTCGCGACCTCGTTGCCCTCGAGCGCAGGGAACTCCGAGGCGGAAGCGGTGGGGACAGCGAGCGCCGTCCCTGTGTATGTGGTCGCCTCACCCGACTGCGCGGAGCACGTGCGCGTTCCGTTCGCCGCCACGAGAAACGGCAGGGACGATTCGAGCGTCTGCAGGCCGCGCGAGGCGGATGCCGCGAAGTCGTTCCGCGCATCGAGCATGCGAATCCCCGCGTCGATCGTCTGCGGCGCGAGCGCGTTGGCCCCGGGGATGAGGAGGCCAACGAGGCCGACGCCCGTCACGCAGATCCCCGCCAGCCCCATGCTGAGCACCGCGGCGTCGAGCACCGTTGCCGTCGTATGGTACGACGAGACCACGTTCGCGCCCGCGAGCGCCGTCGCGTCGGCGCTCACCTGGACATCTCCTGAACGCGACATGCTCCAGATGCCGCTCGCGACCGCGAACAGCAGCGACAGCGTCACGAGGATCGACACGGCGGCCGCCAGGCTCGTGTACGCCCCCTCCTCGATGAACAGGTCAATCCCACCGCGCAATCCATGCCTCGTAGTCCCCCTCGAGCCATTCCGGTCTGCCTGCATAGCTCACCTCCACGCGCATCTCGACATCCCCCCATCCGTTCGTCTCCCCCAGCGCGCCCGCGAACGCCCCGAGGACGGGCAGCGGGGTGACCGCGCCCGAAATCGCCACGCTCACCCGCCCCTCGCCCGCATCGGATGCGCTCAGCTCGATGTCCCACGCCTGCGAACCTCCCGCGTGGAAGATCGAGAGGTCGGGGACGGCCGCGAGGCGCCGCAGCGCGAACGCTTCGCAGCCATCCTGCGTCTCGTCGCCCGCGGTGATCATGAGCCGCGCCGTCTCGCTCGCCGCCGCCTCCATCACCGAGCGCGTGTGCAGCATGCACAGCGGCTGCAAGGCGAGCAGGAGCACCGTGAGGAACGCCGGGAGCAGCAGGGCGGCCTCGACCGTCGCCTGCGCCCGGTCCTCGCGCGCGAGCGCACCCATCATTCGCGTCATATCCCGCACCCCCCTCGCGCATGCTCAAAACAATGCGATATCGAGCACGCCCAACCCGTCGAGCGCATGCGAGCAGGCGTCCTCCACCAGCCGCGCGAGCACGCCCTGCTCCCCCGCGCGCCAGAGCAGGGCGACCCCGGAGATGAGCGCCATGAGCGCGAACAGGGTCAGGGCATATTCGAGCGTCGCCTGGGCGCGTTCCTCCCGCGCGAGGTGTCGCAGAGCGCTCACGGTTCGTGCCGACGCTCCCCCGTGGACACGCCGCGCGGCCATGCCCCCCAGCACGCGTTGCGCACATGCACGCATACGCATCAACCTCCTTGCTTGCACCTCATCGCGAGCCCGTGTCCTCCGGGGCAGACGATGCGCTCATGCGCGCGATCCGCGCCGTCGACGAGGCATCTCCTTCCTCGGCTGCCACGACGATGACGTCGACCCACCCCTCCGCGTTGAGAACGATGCCGCCCCATGCGTTGCCCTTCAAATCCAGGTAGCCGCTTGTCATGAGCTGGCACCCAGCCGTGTCGCGGTACGTGCGGAGCACGTCGGCGGCGAGCTCGTCGATGGGCTCATCGGCCGTCCACATACACGATGCCTCTCCCTGCGCATCCGCCGCCGCGGAGCGCTCGAGCACGCTCAAGAACGTACTCGCATCGACCGGGGCGGCATCCGATTCATCTGCGAGCTCATCGCCCGCCGCGGCATCGCTTCCCGCTTCCCGATCACCCTTTGGCTCGGCCGCATCACCCGACGCGTCGGAGCCCTCCGCAGCACGGGACGAGCCCGCCTTCGCCTGCGGGGTCGGCTCAGCCTGATCGGAGGCAAGCCCGCCGGTCGCCCCGGTAATATACCCCGCGCCCAGCACGAGTGCGCACAACGCCGCGAGCACGCAGAACATGGGGGCGAGCCAGCGCCCGCGCAGGCGATCCCGCCCCCGAGCCGCCTTTGAGGCGGCCGGCTCGCCCGCCCCGCGCGCGGCGCCATCCGTCACAGGCTGTTGATGCCGCTTGAGATGGCGTTCCATAGCTCGCTCACCTTGTCGCGGAAGGCGATGATCGCCAGGATCGCGATGACCACGAGCACGCCCACGAGGATCGCATACTCGGTCGTCCCCTGGCCGCTTTCCTCCTGAGCAAGCGAACGCATCCTGCGCAATCCGCGAGACGCCCCGCAGGCCACCTTGCTACCGAACCCGTGCAGTACCCGTTTCTCCATACGAACCTCCTTACACCATGCCGCTCGCCGCGAGCAGCGGACCCACGATGGAAAGCAACAGCGCCGGCAGGATGAGCGTCCCGGTCGGGATGAGCAGCTTGACGGGTGCGCGCTCGATCTCGCGCTCGACGTGCGCCCGGTGCGCCGCCCGTATCTCGCGCCCCTGCGCGGCAAGCGTCTCGGACAGTGGCGAGCCCAGGCTGAGTGCCTGGTCGACCGCGATGCCGAACGACTCCAGCGACCGCTCGCCGAGGTCGCGCGCCACGCGTTCCAGCTCCTCCCCGCGCGTCGCGATGCCCATCTGCCACGACAGGCGAGCCCGCTCCATGCGCTTGGCAAGCGCGCTGGAGCGATGGGCGCAGAAGAGCTCCAGGGCGGCATCGAACGACAGCCCGGCGGAGAGCCCGAGGCGCACGACATCGATCATCTCCGCGATCTGGCCAAGCGTTGCCTCCTGCGCCGCCCTCGCGCGGCGCGGCCTCATGCGAGCGCGCATCGAGCGCCGTATATGCGCAAACGTGCGTTCCGCGCCCACGAGGCCGCGGCGCAGCATCGAGGCCGCCCACGCGCGATCGGCCGCGCCGAAACCCGTCAGCAGCCAGCAGAGCCATGCCGAGAGCACCCCGGCAACCACCACACCCATTCCGCATCACCCCACATCGATGCGCATGATGCGCCGGATGATGACCCATGCGCAGGCATCGAGCACCAGCGCCACGGCCACGCAGCCCGCGCCGACCGGCGTGGCGAGACCGTTTCGAAAGTCAACCGAAACCGCTGCGAGCGCGCCGACCATGGCGATGGGCATCAAAGCGACGAGTCGGGCCGACATGCGCGCCTGGGATGTCTTCACGTCCAGCTGGCGCATGAGGGCGATGCGCTCACCCGCCATCTCCGCCGCCTCCGCCAAAAGTTCCCGGAGCGGTGCCCCGGTGCGCTGCGAGACCTTGAGGGCGAGCGATACGAGCCCGAGACCCGGGGCGGGAAGGCGAGCAAGCAGGTCGTCCAGGGCATCGGATGCGGAGATGCCGCAGTCAACGGCGCATGCCACGCGGAGAAACTCGCCGCGAACCGGCTCCTCGGCATGGCTCCCCACGAAGCGCATGCCCTGCGCGAGCGTATGGCCCGAGCCGAGCGCGATCGCGAGGGCTGCGAACGCCTCGGGCATCGCCGACGCGATGCGCTGGCGCTCCTCGCGCGCCCGCCGCGCCGCGCGCACCACCAGGACGATGGCGATAGCAGCAGCGCCCGCGGCAAACCCGATGACGCCGCCCAGCGCGAGCACGCCCGCCATGCCGCCCAGACAGAGCGCGGCGACGAGCATGCCCCGCTGCAGTTCCGTCTCAGCCCGGGTATGCAGGGACAACGGCGGAGCATCCGCCGCTTCCACCGCGTCGTCCGCCGGGCACGCCTTCGCCGTGCCGCGCGGCGCTTCCGCCCCGAGCACGCGCATCGCCCGCGCATACGCCTTCGTCCGCGCGAGCTCGGCGCAGCACGCGCGCATCACAGCGGTGTCGCACACGCACGCGGGAACCGCCGCACCCAGGCGGCGAAGCGCGGATCGCACGGCATCGCCCGCCCCGCGCGAACACGCCGCGGACCCGATGCCGCTGCCAACGCCCCGTCGCACGCCCGTTCCGCCCAAGGCGCCATACACGCCCGCCGCCGCGAGCGCGGCCGTCATCATGGGCACATAGTCCGCCATGCCTGCACCTCCTCGCTCGTGAGTGCGCCGGAACGAAGCCCTTCCTCGATGAACGGGGGTTCGCGCACGAGCTCCCACGTCCCCGTCGCGCGATCGAACGAAACGTACCGTTCCAGCTTCACGCCGCCGTGTTCCGCTCTGCTCACCCCGGAATACGACGACACGAATCGCCTGCCATCCGGGTGCCGTTCCGACATGACGATCCCGTCCAGCGCCATCGCCACCTGCTCTTCGATGAGTTCCGAGGGCAGGTTGATGCCGTAGCGCGCGAGCAGGACGAGACGCACGATCGCCTCATCCTCCGTCCCCGCATGCAGCGTCGTGAGTGACCCGTCGTGGCCGGTGTTCATGGCCTGGAGCATGTCGATGCACTCCGCGCCGCGCACCTCGCCCACCACGATGCGATCGGGCCGCATGCGGAGCGCGTTCGTCACCAAGTCGCGGATACTCACCGCGCCCTCGCCCTCGATGGACGCGGCGCGCGCCTCGAGCCGCACCACGTGCGGGTGCCGGGAGAACTTGAGCTCTGCGGAATCCTCGATGGTCACGATGCGCTCGCCGGTGGGTATCTCGCACGAGAGCGCGTTGAGCAGGGTCGTCTTGCCCGAACCCGTGCCGCCCGCGACGGCAAGATCCTGCCGCAGCGCGACGGCGCACGACAGCAGGCGCGCGTACCAATCGGGAAGCGAGCCGAGCCTGACGAGCTCCGCGAGCGAGCTGATGCGATCGGAGAACTTCCTGATAGTGAGCACGGGGCCGTCGATGGCCACGGGTGGAACCACCGCGTTGACGCGATACCCGCTCCGCAGGCGCGCGTTCACGATGGGGCTCCGCTCGTCGACGCGGCGCCCGAGCGGCGAGAGAATCCGATCGATGAGGATGCGGATCTGCTCGTCATCCTCGAACAGGGCGCCCAAGGGGTGCAGGGTGCCCTTGCGCTCGAAAAAGGCCGAGCCGCACCCATTCACCATGATCTCGCTCACCGATTCATCCTCGAGCAGCGCTTGGAGCGGCCCTAAGCCCACCACGTCGTCGAGCGCCTCGTTCACGATGAGCTCGCGCTCCCCGTCGTCCAGGTCTTCGCGCACCTGGGCGTTGAGCACGGCCTCGATCGCGGGGCGCAGCTCGCCGCGCGCCTGGTCCGCGTCCGTATCCGCCACGATGCGCGCGACCTCATCGAACCCGATGCGCTCCAGCGTCTCGCGCTTCACCGACCGCAGCGCCGCGCGATGCGCTGTGGAGCGCGCACCGTCGCGCTTCCGGGGCCGTCCCGCTGCCCGAACGACCTGCGCGCGCTGCAAAACGCTCATGCCGCCTCACCCACGTTCTTCCATGGCAGGCGCAGCCGCTTGCGACCCGCATCCACGCCCCGCGCCTCGATGCGCAGCGCATCCTCCGGCAGCGTGCACCCCAGCTCGCGCAGGACGCGCACGGCAAGAACCTGCACGCTCTGGGCGAACGGGGTCTGCGCCCGCGCTGCCTCGTCCATATGACCGATCTCCGCGAGCCCCGCGAGGTCGCCGCCGCCATCCATGACGCGCGCCTTCGAGCTCAGCGCCGCCGCCATCTCGATGCGCATGGCCATATCCTCTGGACATGAGCGCGCGCCGACTCGATTGACCACGCAGGTCATGCGCGTGCGCGGGAGGCCGAAGCGCCCCGCCAGGGAGATGGCGCGCTGCAGCGCGGGAGCCGTGCCCGTCGCGCCGTCGGCGACCATGAGGCACCGGTCGCACTGGGACACCGCTGCGGCGACCGCATCCGTCCACGTCGCCGAAGTATCGACGATCACGACGTCCGCCTCGGCCCGAAGCACCTCGAGCAAGACCTCGACCGGTTTCCCGAGCAGCTCCGCCCGCTCTGGTACGCCGATCGGCCCCCAGACCGTCAACCCGGGGGCGACGCGCATCGACGCGCGCACGATATCGGCCTCCGAAAGCGAGCCCGATGAAGCTGCCTGGACGATTCCCTCCAGGTCGCGGGGCTCTTCCACGCCCAGCATCCCGTAGGCATCGCCGAACATGAGGTCGAGGTCGACGAGCGCGGCGCGCAGCCCCATGCGGGCCGCGTCGCACGCCATCGCCGTCGCGATCGTGGTCTTGCCCACGCCCCCGCGGCCGGAGGCGACGCACACGACGGGCGCGCGATGCTTCGGCCGGTCGCGTTCCCACGGCGCCTTGGCACGCGGGCGCGGCTGATCGTCCGGCTCATCCAGGTCGTCCACGCCGTTCGAGTGGCTCATGCCCTTCGCAGCGCCATACGCCGTCTCTATCTGCGTGCGCTGCGCCTCAATCGGCGTCGCAACAACCCCTTCGCTGTCCTCGGCTCGCTTCTCCGCAGCAGTCCCTTCGCCGTCTTCACTCTGCTTCTCCGCAGTCATCGCAGCCGCACCCGTGCGACGGGCTTCCTCGAGCGGCACGACCTCATCGGCACCCGCGTAGAACAGCGGGGCGATGCGTGCCGGATCGATCGCCTCCACGAGCGCCACGACGCGACCCGTGCCATCGGTTCGCGCGATGCGTTCGACGAGCGCCGCATGGGCTTCGATGCCAAGACCCCGCGCGAGCACCACCGTCCCCGCGACCTTGGCATCGAGCGCACCCGCTATGCGCCCGAGCAGCTCAAGGTCGTCGACACGCAGCACGCACGCCCCATGTTCCCGCAGCTCGATCTCCCGCTGCACGACCGGGTACTCCTCGCAGGTGCAGTATGCGAACCACAACGGCTTCATCGCGCATCCCCTCCAAGTTCTGAGCTCGTGTCCTGGGCATCCGCTTCCGCGTCGGACGCCTCGCCCGCGTCCTCGGGATCCGCAGCCCCTTCCGAATCCTTCACGTCCTCGGCCGCTGATGAGTCATTTGAACCCGTCCCCAGTGACTCCGATGAGTCATTTGAACCCGTCCCCAATGACTCATCGACGCCGGAGCCGGGCGCGACCAGGCTGACCGTCCCCTGCGCCACAGCCGCGAGCAACTCGGACACGCGGTCGGGCTCCACGGCAAGCGTCACCCAGCTCAGGTCGCCGGATGCCCCGCCTGCCTGCTCGGCGCTCGTGTCGATCACGGTCGCCCGGCATATCCGATCCGCGAGCCCCGCGCCCGAGAGGTAGACATCGACGGCATCTCCCGACGCGACCGAACCCCCGACGGCATGCGCCGGGTCGACGGCGACCGATACCGCCACCGCGCCCTCGGGAACCTCGAGCCCGCCCGTTCGCTCCTGGAAATAGACCGGGCAGAGCACCGCGCGCTCGGGCACGCTGGAGCTGACGCGCTTTCCCACGACGTCCTCGATCGACGTCGCCGCGTCCGCGGGCAGCAGCCCCGCGACCCAGTCCTCCATGCGCACATCGCCCTCGTCGAGCATCTCGCCCGCCGCGATGTCATGCGACGCCACGCACACGCTCACGACGTCCCCGCCGTAAGATGCGAGCAGGTCTTGGCGCTCGCGTTCCGCCTCGGCGCGGATGGACGAGCCGTACCACGAGACCAGCACGAGCACCAGGACTCCCGATACCGCGCTCAGCGCAAACCGAACCCCGCGCCTCATCGTCCACCCCCGTCCGTACGGCCCTGTCCGTAGCCCCATTGTCGGGAGCCGCGTGGAGCTACCGGGGAAGAACTTCAGAAAGTCCGTCGCGACCTTGCAAAAGCCTTGTCGCATTCTGGCAGGGCGTGCCAGAAACGTGCCAGAACCGGCCGGTTGGGTGACAAGCTTTTCTAAAGCGCTTCACACGGCGCCGGCCTGCGCAATCGACGAAAATATTCAGTTTTCCCTGCTATGTATGCATGCGACACTGCGCACATTCCCCCACGCGCGCCCGCGCGGCCTGACCCGGCGCCTACAGATGGATATCCGGGTCGAGGCTCTGAGCGCTCACGCGCATCTCCTCGGCGAGGCCGCGGAACACCTCAAGGCGCAGCTCGTCGATCTCGCCCGCCTCGACCGCCGCGCGCACCGAGCACCCTGGCTCATGGGTGTGCGTGCAATCGTTGAAGCGGCAGTCGCGTGATGCGACGACGACCTCGGGAAACGTCCGCGCGAGGCCGCGCTCGTGCCCCACGAGCGGCAGGCTCCGCAACCCGGGCGCATCGGCGATGACCCCGTTCTCGCCCGGCAGCTTCACCATCACGCGCGCCACCGTGGTATGCCGGCCGGCATCGTCGCGTGCGCGCACCGCGCCCGTCTCAAGCGCCTCGTGCCCGAGCAGCGCGTTGAGCAGCGTCGACTTGCCCGCGCCCGATTCCCCCAGAATCATCGCGCAGGTCTTCGGCGGGACGCAGGAGCGCACCTCGTCGAGGCCCGCACCCGTCGCGGACGAGGTCACGACCACGCGCACCCCCTCGCCCACGAGCCGCCGGACGCGCCCGAGCTCGCGCGCGAGCCCGTCGGCGTCGCAGCGATCCGCCTTCGTGAGCACCACGACCGGCGTCGCGCCGCAATCCTCCGCGAGCACGAGCGACCGGGCGATGCGGCCCAGCAGCACCTCGCCGGCCCCGAGCGGCTGCACGATGAGGATGGTGTCGACGTTCGCGCACAGTACCTGGCGCTCGCCCCGGTTCTTGCCGCGCCAGCGCTCGAACACCGTGCGCCGGGGCAGGACGTGCTCGATCACGCCCATATCGTGGCCGGGGGCCAAGCGCACCGCCACCCAGTCCCCCACGGCGGGCAGCAGGACCTCCTCCTCGCCGCGGCGCTTGGCGAAGCCCACGGCATGCTCGGCGCGCAGCGTCTCGTGCTCGGTTGCCACCAAGGGGAACCCGCGGTCGAGGCGCACGACGCAGCCGAGCTGCATCTGCGCGGGATCCTCGGCGGTCGCGCAGAACGCGTCGAAGGCGGTGCGCTGCGCATCGTCGAGCCGCAAGTCGTCGAAGGCGGGCACGTCGTGCAGCGCATCGATCTTCGGGAGCGCGGCGACCGCCTGCGCCTCGCTCGCAGCGGACGACCGGCGCTTCCCGCCGTGCGCCGACGTTTTACGTGCCCGCTTCGCCATACCCAGCCGTTAGCCCACGATCAGCGGGACGCCGCAGTCCGCGCAGAAGTTCATGTCGTCGTCCCAGATCTTGCCGCACTGCGGGCAGCGCTTGTGCACCTCGACCGGCTCGGGCGCGAACAGCTCCTCGACGGGATGCGCGCACCCAGGGCAGAACTTGAAGTGCGGCTCGATGACGCTACCGCACACGGGGCAGATCAGGGTCTCCGCAGGCTGCGGAGCAGGCTCCTCGGCAGGGGCGGCTTCCTCGACGACGGCCGCGCCCGCAGCTTCCACCACGACCTCGCCCGCTGCCTGAGCCTCGGCCTCCGCCTGCGCGGCAGCCGCCAGCGCTGCGGCCTCTGCCGCCTCGCGCGCACGGGCCTCCTCGATGCGGGCATGCAGCCCGGCAAGCTGCTCGTCCAGCTCGGCGATGAGCTGCCGCTTCGCCTCGATGCCGTCCTCGAGCTGGGCGATCGATGCCTGCGTCTGCTCGATGAGCAGCTTCTCGCGCTCGACCTCGGCCGTCGCGTCGTCGACATCGGTGTGCGCAGCCGCCAGCGTGCGCTCGAGCTCGGCGATCTGCTGCTCAAGCTCCTGAATCTCGTCCATTGCCAACCGCCTCCCATGCGCGGGCGCGACCGCCAGCCTCGCGCCCCATCAAGCGTACCGTTGCGCCTATTGTCTCACGAAGCGCCCCACATGCGCGCCTGAACTCCGTTTGGATACACAGCCGCACGTCCCGCACCGCCCCCCGGCGCGAAGCGCCCGAGCCCGCCACAACTCCGTGCCTTCCACCGCCCTACCACCGCGTCCGTCATGCGCGCGAGCGAAGCGATGCGCGCCGCCGCCGACAGCGAAAACGAAGGGGCTCCCCGGGGCTTCCTCCGAGCGATTCCGCAGCCGCGAAGCGGCGAGGACAAGCGAGGAGGAAACCCGGGGAGCCCCGAGCAGGACGATGTCACGCGGCGGCGCTTACTTCTCCTTCTCCACCGCGCGCATGATGGCCTTGTAGATCTCCACGAGCGGGATGATCAGGAAGCCGAGCGCGAGCGCCGTGATCATGCCCTTGGGCTCGAGGTGCTCCACGCCGAAGAAGATCATCGAGAGCGCGTCGACCTCGACCACGATGAGCGTGAGCACGAGCGCCAGGAACGCGGCGCCCCACAGCCACTTGTTCTGCTTCTTCATATGGAAGATGCTGGCGCGGCGGCTGCGCATGTTGAAGCAGTGGAAGATCTCGACCATGTTGAGCGTGATGAACGCCATCATGACGCCCTCTTCGTCGGCCATGCTGGTCGCGAGCTGGCTGAGGTCGATCTCGCCCAGGTCGAAGTACACGCCGCAGAAGAAGCTGGCGAGCACGAGCACGGTGATCATGAGGCCCTGCACCACGGTGTCGAAGCCCATGTGGCCGGCGAACACGCCGTCGGAGGCGTTGCGCGGCTTGCGCTTCATCACGTCGCCCTCGGCGTCCTCCATGCCGAGCGCGAGCGCCGGGAAGCAGTCGGTCACGAGGTTCACCCAGAGCAGCTGGATGGGCTGGAACAGCGTGAAGCCCATGAGCGTCGCCGCGAAGACCGAGAACACCTCGGCGAGGTTCGCGGAGAGCAGGAACTGGATGACCTTGCGGATGTTGTCGTAGATGCGGCGACCCTCTTCGCAGGCGTTGATGATCGTGGCGAAGTTGTCGTCCGCGAGCACCATGTCGGCGACGTTCTTGGTGACGTCGGTGCCGGTGATGCCCATGCCGATGCCGATGTTCGCGTGTTTGATGGACGGGGCGTCGTTCACGCCGTCGCCGGTCATGGCGACGATCTTGTCGCGCGACTTCCACGCCTCGACGATGCGCGTCTTGTGCTCGGGCTGGACGCGCGCGTACACGCCGTACTGCTCGATGCGCTCGTCGAGCTCCTCGTCGGACATCTTGTCGAGCTCGACGCCGGTGATGGCCTGGTCGCGGCTCTCGACGATGCCGAGGTTCTTCGCGATGGCCACGGCGGTGTCGACGTGGTCGCCCGTGATCATGACGGTGCGGATGCCCGCGCCGTGCGCCTCGGCGATGGCCGGGGCCACCTCGGGACGCTCGGGGTCGATCATGCCGGAGAGGCCGCAGAACACGAGGTCGTGCTCGAGCGCCTCGGCGCTGAAGTCGACGGGCTTCTCCATATAGGTGCGGCTGGAGAGAGCGAGCACGCGGAGCGCCTCGTCGGCCATAGCCTTGTTGGCGGCGAGCAGCTGCTCGCGGCGCTCGTCGGTCATGGGGACGACCTCGCCGTCCTGCCAGATGTGCGTGCAGAGGTTCAGGATGACGTCGGGCGCGCCCTTCGTGTACTGCTCGAAGCTGCCGTCGGCCTCCTCGACCACCACGGACATCATCTTGCGGCCGGAGTCGAACGGGGCCTCGCCCACGCGCGGGTGCTCGACGTCGAGCCCGGTCATGCCGGCCTTGGCGGCGTCGTTCACGAGCGCGCACTCGGTGGGCTCGCCCACGGCCTCGCCGGCCTCCTCGTCCCACTTCGCGTCGGAACACAGCGCCATGCCGGCGAGCAGCTTCTCCTCGGAGGAGGCGAGCTCGTGCTTCACGACCGTCATCTTGTTCTGCGTGAGGGTGCCCGTCTTATCCGAGCAGATGACCTGCGTGCAGCCGAGCGTCTCGACGGCGCTGAGGTTGCGGATGATGGCCTGGCGCTTCGCCATCTTGGTGACGCCGATGGAAAGCACGATGGTCACGACGGCGACGAGGCCCTCGGGGATGGCGGCGACGGCGAGCGACACGGCCACCATGAAGGTGTCGAGCAGCATGTGCGGCTCGGCCATGACGGTGCCGAAGCCGGCGCGGATCACGTCGACGGCGAAGACGACCACGCAGATCACGATGACCAGGATGGTGAGGATCTTCGAGAGCTCGGCGAGCTTCATCTGCAGCGGCGTGAGCTCTTCCTTGGCGTCGTTGAGGGCGCCGGCGATCTTGCCCATCTCGGTGTCCATGCCGGTGCTGCAGACCACGGCCTTACCGCGGCCGTACACCACGGTGGAGCCCATGTAGCACATGTTCTTGCGGTCGCCGAGCGGCACGTCGTCGGAGTCCTTGTCGAGGGTGATGGCCTCGGTGTTCTTCTCCACCGGGACGGACTCGCCGGTGAGGGCGGCCTCCTCGATCTTCATGGACGCGCTCTCGAGCACGCGGCAGTCCGCGGGCACGGCGTCGCCGGCCTCGAGCAGGATGATGTCACCGGGCACGAGCTCGGAGGAGTGCAGGGAGATCAGCTTGCCGTCGCGGATGACCTTGGACTGGGCGGCGCTCATCTCCTGCAGGGCGGCGAGCGCCTCCTCGCTCTTGGCCTCCTGGATGACGCCGAGGGCGGAGTTGATGATGACGACCGCCATGATGATGATGACGTCGGCCCACTCGGACTCGCCCTGGATCATGCCGGTCACGGCCGAGATGACCGCGGCGACGATGAGCATGATGACCATGGGGTCGGCCATCTGCTGGAAGAAGCGGATCCACAGCGGCGTCTTCTCTTCTTCCTTGAGCTTGTTGGGTCCGTACTTCGCCTCGCGCTTCTGCGCTTCGGCCGAGGTTAGACCCGTTTCCGCATTCGTGGACTGCTCTTTGAGCACGTCCTCAGTGGAAGCAAGGTATTCCTTCAAATGTATCCCTCCTGATACATAGGAACGACGGGCGCAGATGCGCCCCGATACGACCATGGCTCCCGATCATAATTCCAGGAAGGCAAGGGCTCGCCACGTAAACTTATATATTAGCTGAACTGAGATCGGGGTAGCAGCAAAATCCTGCCTTTTTGGGCTGCGGAACAGGCGGGGCCGAGAGCCGCGCAGATGTAAAAACACCCCAGGGGTAATTTTACATGGGGTGCCGGCCAGCCGACTGGTGCGACCTTTCGCTCAAATCCACGCAAGCGCCTCGTTTTTGGTAATAAATCGGCAATCGGTCGAAATTCTCCGATGAACGGCGTATTTGAGCCCCGTTTCACCTATAATGCACACACCAGAAAGATGTATCGAGCCGTTTACGACACCGATTATGGAGGTCTGCATGTATAAACGCACGAAAATCGTCTGCACGATGGGGCCCGCCTGCGACAACGACGAGACGCTGCGCGAGATGATGAAGGCGGGTATGAATATCGCTCGCTTCAACTTCTCCCACGGCGACTACGCCGAGCACCATGAGCGCATCGAGCGCGTCCGCCGCATCGCCGCCGAACTCGACATGACGATCGGCATCCTGCTCGACACCAAGGGCCCCGAGGTCCGCACCGGCCTGCTCGAGGACCACAAGAAGGTCGCCGTCAAGACCGGTGACAAGATCATCGTCACCGCGCGCCCCACGTCCGAGGACTTCCTGGGCAACGCCGGCCACATCTCCCTCGACTACCTCAACCTCCCCAGCGAGGTCGAGCCCGGTTCGCGCATCCTCATCGACGACGGCATCGTCGAGCTCGTCGTGGAGAGCGTCGATGGCCAGGACATGCACTGCGTCGTCAAGAACGACGGCGAGATCGGTGAGCGCAAGGGCGTGAACCTCCCCAACGTCGAGATTGGCCTGCCCGCCATCACCGAGCGCGACCGCGCCGACATCCTCTTCGGCCTGAAGGAGGGCATCGACTACATCGCGGCCTCCTTCATCCGCAACGGCGCCGCCGTGCGCGAGATCCGCGAGCTCTGCCGTGAGAACGGCGGCGAGCACGTGGGCATCTTCCCCAAGATCGAGTGCGCGCTGGGCGTCCAGAACTTCGACGAGATCCTGAAGGCGTCCGACGGCATCATGGTCGCCCGCGGCGACCTGGGCATCGAGATCGCGCCCGAGCTCGTGCCGCACCTGCAGAAGAAGATGATCAAGAAGTGCAACGCCGCGTACAAGCCGGTCATCACCGCCACGCAGATGCTCGACTCCATGATCCGCAACCCGCGCCCCACGCGCGCCGAGGTCGCCGACGTCGCCAACGCCATCTATGACGGCACCGACGCCGTGATGCTCTCCGGCGAGTCCGCTGCCGGCAAGTACCCGGTCGAGGCGGTGCGCATGCAGGCGAGCATCGCGCACGAGACCGAGCAGTACCTGGGCCTGCACGCCGAGCTCAAGGTGCCCGAGGGCAGCCAGAGCACGCGCGTCATCAACAACGTCGTGGGCCTCTCGGCCGTGAACATGGCCACCACCGTGGGCGCGAAGTGCATCATCTGCCCCACCACCACCGGCCGCACGGCGCGCCTCATCTCGCACTTCCGCCCCGCCGTCCCAGTCGTGGCGTTCTCGCGCCACCAGTGGGCCGTGCAGAAGATGCTCATGTACTGGGGCATCGAGCCGCACCTCGCCGCCATCACGCAGGGCAGCAGCGTCGACGACACGGTGGCGAAAGCCATCGAGACCGCCAAGGAGCGCGGCTACGTTGAGCCCGGCGACGTCACCGTCGTGACCGTCGGCGACCCCAAGACCGCCGTCGACTCCACCCTCGGCGACGGCAAGCGCAGCTCCACGAACGTGGTCTACGTCGCCCAGGTGCGCTAAGAGCGACAGACGCCGGGCAGCGCACGCCAGATGCATGCGCCCCGCGAGCGCTTGATCTTTTCGCCCCGTATGGCATGACGCCGTGAGCGTCGAACCCGATTTTCGACATTCGAGGAGCGGGTTATGCCATGCGGGGCGGTTCTGTTTTCGAATGGAAGCGTTGCGGCGGACGTTCGAGCCTTGATACTGTGTGGGATTTCGGAAATGCCGAGTAGAGACTCGATTCTCTTGGCAAAACCGCAGCTTACAGACACTCGTGATGGCCGTGTACTCGGTCCCTGGCAAATCCCACTCAGTTTCGAGCCCCGAACTTGCTTTGCTCCCTCGACACACGCTGAATCTCCCCGAGATTCCACCAATCTATCGACAAATCCGCCAGCAACGATCGCTCTGCGCGCTTGAACCCTTTGCTTTTTGGCTTCAGGTCGACATGCAATAGCCCGGCAATGCACTTCGCCGTGTCATCCAGATGGTATTCGTCTTTGAGCTGCCGCGAGCGCAGGCGCAAAACAGTGTGCCCCATACTCTGGAGCGCCATCGCTCGGTTATCATCCTCTGCAGCCCGCTCTCCACCGTGATAGGCATTTCCCTGGCACTCGACGATAAGCGGAGGGCGCCGCTCGTCACCTTCGAAATACAAATCCGCAAAGCACGTCCGCTCGGTGCATATCCTTCTGGCCTGAGCAGATAGCGGTATCGGATGGTTAAGCTCGAGCGGAGCAAAGCCTTGCCCGCCCCGGCGCCTCGGCATACCCAGGAGCATTGCCGCCCGCACCTCGAACGGCGACGACGCCATGCCATACACGTCGCGAGCAGCTGCTTTGAGCCTGCCCACTCCCGGCACTCCCTCCACGCTCGAAACGAAGCGATTGAAATCGTTCCACTGGATAAGGGGAGGACGCTTCCATAAATCCGTGAGGTCGCCGTCGGCATCCAAAGCTGGAACCCATCCGTCTACCGTAGACAGCGTATTCGAATCTATCTTGCTTTGGAGAGCCTCCCGCACCTCCTCCGTAGGCCTATACACCGTGAAGTTGCCCATGAACTCGTATAGCAGCATGGTGAGCTGATGCGTGGAAAGCCAGCGTCCCAGGCTCATGAGCGTAAACATCGGTGATGTTACCGAGAAGCCATGCTCGGTATCCCAGATCATCCCAGGAAGAACCTCGTTCGCCCATACGTGGTATATGAACGAATCCGAGGGGTAACCCACGCGCTTCTCTGATATAAGCAAGTGAAACGGCGGTGCCATCGCTCCGAACGGGCTCTCGCCGGCGTTTGCGCTCCGCGCAACCCAACGCTTTCCCTGCTCGTAATCGAGGTCGGGATAGTGCTCATATAGATCGTGTACCTCAGGGGGAGTCCTGAAGTACTTGAGAGCCGTTGTATGTGAAAAGACCGCGCACATGAGCAGAGCTTAGCAACCGGACAAGCGGATCGGCTCCTGAACAAAAAAGTATTCACGCGCGACCTTGCACGTATCTGGCACGGGGATGACAAATTATCATCGTCGCAGGTAGACGAGGTGTAATTGTGACGGTTTTTATAATACCAGCGGTTCTTCGATTTTTAGATTATGCAGTATGGCTGCACATCAGCCCAAAGAAAAGATGTTCGAGCCTTGATACTGTGTGGGATTCCAAAAATGCCGAGTAGACACCCGCAAATCGCAGGAAATGCCCAGCTCACGTCGAGCTGAAATGGCACTCTACTCACACGATGGGAAATCCCACACAGTATCGAGGCTCGAACACATCCAAAGACCCACACGGCACGACCAACGCAGCCCGAAGCCCTACCCCAGCCGCTCTGCCAGGAGCGCGTCGGCGCGGTCGACGACCTCAGCGAACACCGAATCGAAGAATTCGTCGGTGAGCAGGCGATATGGCTGCCGCACGGGCGCCGGCGCGTTCGTGCGGACGACCTCGTGCGCCACGCCGATGGTCATGAGCAGCGTCCGCTCGTCGATCGCGTACTGCGGGAACGCCGCCGCGGTCGCAACGAGGCGCGGCGTGGATCGCGGCACGGAATCGATGGCCAGCGTCTTGCCAAACGCGTCGAAATCCCCCTGCTTCTTGATGCGGAACTGCTCGCTCGGGGCGATGCCCTCGCGGTCGAGGAACTCGTTCACCCGCGTGTTCCACAGGCAGTCCGCAAGCAGGTGCACCCAAACACCCAGCTCGAAATCGAGCAGCGAGCGCGCGATGTCGGCGGGAGCAACCGCCTCATCGAGCGGACTGCCCTCCCGCACCGGCTCAGGGACGCCCTCGTAGCGCTGCGGATAGTGGATCCGGCTCACGCGGTCGGCCTCGAGCTTGAGCGAGGAGGCCGCGATGACCGGCCGGCACTCCGTCGCCGGCGTGCCCGCCAGCCCCTCCGCCGCGAGCGCGGCCGCGGCCGGCACCACGTACGCATCCCAAAACTCCTGCTCACGCGGCTTAGGGATGAACGCCGGCTTCGCGAAATGCGTGATGCGGTACGCGATAGGATGCTCCACGCCCGGCACCATGTACCCCACCGGGATGTCCGGGGTGAGGCTGCCCAGCAAAAACGCGTTGCGGTCGAGCACCGTGCGCGCCACGGCGCCCTCGCGCGCGAACAGGTGCTCCGCATGCGCGATATGGATATTCCAGCTGGGCACGCGCCCTCCCTTCAAAGGGGCGGCGACCCAACGCCTGGCATCGGGTCGCCGCCCATCACGTTACTGCCGCGAACTTAGCCGCGCACCTCGCCGCCGACGGCCTTGGTCACCTTCGCCACGAGCTTCTGGTGCACGCGCTCGACCTCCTCCGAGGTGAGCGTGTGGTCGTCCGCGCGGTACGTGAGCGCGAACGCCATGGACTTCTTGCCCGCGCCCACGCGCTCCTCGTCGCGGTACACGTCGAACAGGCGCACGTCGCGCAGGAGCTTGCCGCCCGCCGAACGCAGCCGGCGCTCGAGGTCCTCGTAGGTCACGGCCTCATCGACCACGATCGCCAGGTCGACATCGACCGACGGGAACATCGAGAAGTCCTGGTAGGCCTGCTGGTCGCGCGCGCACTTCATGAGCGCCTCGAGGCTCAGCTCGAAGGCGACCACGGGCAGCGCGATGTCGTAGGCCTCGCGCACGGCGGGATGGATCTCGCCCACCCAGCCGAGCTCGACGCCGCCCGCGAGCACCTCGGCGCCGCGCCCGGGCTGCAGGAACGCAAAGCGCTCGCCCTCCGCGGGACGGAAGCGCACCTTCTCCACGCGCAGCTGGGAGAGCAGCTCCTCCACCACGCCCTTGCCGTCGAAGAAGCGCAGCGGCTTGTACTTCTGGTTCCACGTCACGTCGCCCCACGCGCCGGACAGCACGCCGGCGAGCGCATGGCGCTCCTTGGGCAGGCTCGCGTGCTCGCGGCCGCAGAACAGCGTGCCCATCTCGTACAGGTGCACATTCGCCGTGCCGTGCGCGCCGTTATAGGCCACGGACTGCAAAAGCCCGGGCAGCAGCGAGCGGCGCATCTCGGTCTGCTCGGCCACGAGCGGGTTCATGAGCACCACGGGCAGGCCGCGGCCCTCGGCGCTCATGCGCGTGCGCTCGAGGTCGCCGGGGGCGGCGAACGAGTACGTCGTGGTCTCGTTCAGGCCGCAGGAGCGCATGATCGAGCCGATGCGACGAAGCAGCCGCTGGTCGTGCGTGAGCCCGCCGATGTGGTTTCTCGCGGCGGGGATTGTCGCCTCGACGCGACCCATGCCCCACAGGCGCAGCACCTCCTCGATGAGGTCGATCTCGCGCTCGAGGTCGGGGCGGAACGTGGGCGGCACCACGCGGAACACGGGCTCGCCGTCTGCCTCCGCGCGCTCGACCGCGCAGCCCAGGCGCGTGAGCGAGCGCTCCACGAACTCCGGCTCGATCGGCGCGCCGCAGATGAGCTCGACGCGGCTCTGGCGCAGCGTGAGCTCGGGCAGCTCGATGGGCGACGGGTACACGTCGATGGCGCCGGAGATGACGGTCGCGCCGCAGCACTCCTCGAAGAGCGCCGCCGCGATGGCCGAAACCTGGTCGCAGCGCGTGCGGTCGACCTGGCGCTCGTAGCGGATGGACGCCTCGGAGATGAGCGCGAGGTCGCGGCTCGTGCGCGAGATGTGGCTCGAATCGAAGCACGCGGCCTCGAGCAGCACGTCGTGCGTCGTGTCGTCGATCTCGGAGTCGAGCGAGCCCATGACGCCGGCGAGGCACACGGGGCGGTTGCCGTCGTCTGTGATGACGCACATGTCGGACGAGAGCTCGCGCTCCTGGCCGTCGAGCGTCACGATCTGCTCGCCGTCGCACGCGGCGCGGACCACCACGTGCCGGCGGCCGTCGCGCTCGGTGAGCTTGCCGAGGTCGAAGGCGTGGAGCGGCTGGCCGGTGAGCATCATGACGTAGTTCGTGACGTCCACGACGTTGTTGATGGGGCGCATGCCCGCCGCGGTGACGCGCTCGGCAAGCCACGCGGGCGAGGGGCCGATCTTCACGCCGCGCACCACGCGCGCGGTGTAGCGGCTGCAGAGCTCCGGGTCGGCGATGCGCACGTCGACGATGTCGTCCACATGCACGGAGGTGTCCTCGCGCTGGATCTGCGGGAGCTCGATGTGCGTGTCGCGGTCGAAGATGGCGCCCACCTCGCGTGCGATGCCCACCATGGATAGGCAATCCGGGCGGTTCGGCGTGATCTCGCAGTCGAGCACGGTGTCCGAGCTGCCGTGGTACTCGGCGAACGGCACGCCCACGGGGGCGTCCTCGGGCAGGATCATGATGCCGGAGTGGTCGCCGGAGAGCCCCAGCTCGCGCGCCGAGCAGTTCATGCCGCAGCTCACAACGCCACGGAGCTTGCTCTTCTTGATCTTGACGCCGCCGGGCAGCTCCGCGCCCACGAGCGCCGTGACGATATGGTCGCCCTGCTCGAAGTTCTGGGCGCCGCACACGATGGTGAGCGGCTCGGGCTCGCCGTCCTCGCCCAGGTTGCAGCGGCCCACGTCCACCTTGCACACCCACATGTGGTCGGAATCGGGGTGCGGCTCCTTCGAGACCACCCGCGCCGTGACCACATGGTCGAACGCCTCGCCCACGGTATCGATCGACTCGACCTCCGTGCCGGTGCGGATGAGCTCGGCCGAGAGCTCCTCCGGCGACTCCGGCACGTCGATGAGCGTCTTCAGCCAGTTATACGATACTTTCATCTCATCGTCCTTCTCAACTATGCTGCATGCAACAGTACCCCAGGGGTTTTTCTACATTAGAACTGGTTCAGGAAGCGCATGTCGCCGGTCATGAGCGTGCGCAGGTCGGGCAGGTCGTAGCGAAGCGCCGCGACGCGCTCGACGCCGATGCCGAACGCGAAGCCGGTGTAGCGCTCCGGGTCGACGCCGCAGTTCACGAGGACGTTGGGGTCGATCATGCCGCAGCCTAGGATCTCGATCCAGCCGCTGTGCTTGCAGAAGCTGCAGCCCTTGCCGCCGCACACATGGCACGACACGTCGAGCTCGCAGCTCGGCTCGGTGAAGGGGAAGAAGTGCGGGCGGTAGCGCGTCTTGCGCTCCGGGCCGAACATGGCCTTGGCGAAGTAGTCGAGCGTGCCCTTGAGATCGCCGAAGGTGATGCCCTCATCCACCACGAGGCCCTCGACCTGGTTGAACTGCGGCAGGTGGCAGGCATCGGCCGTGTCGGGGCGGTACACCGTGCCCGGGACGATCGCGTAGATGGGCGGCTTCTGGTGCTCCATGATGTGGATCTGCGTGCCCGAGGTCTGCGTGCGCAGCAGCACGTCGGACTCGCCGTGCGCGTGCTCCTCCGGGTGCGGCACGCTGCCGGGCGCGTTGTCCACCACGTAGAACGTGTCGCGCGCGGAGCGGCTCGGATGATCCATCGGGGCGTTCAGCGCGGTGAAGTTGTACCACGAGGTCTCGACCTCGGGGCCGGCCTCCACGGTGTAGCCGATCCCGCAGAACACGTCCTCGATCTCTTCCTTGATCTGGTTGATGGGGTGCGCGTGGCCGATCGTGGGGCGCGCGCCGGGCAGCGTCACGTCGACGGCCTCGGTGGCCATGAGCTGCTGCATGGCCTGGCGCTTGAGGTCGCCCTGCGCGTGCTCGATGAGCGATTCCGCCATGCGGCGCAGCTCGTTCGCGCGCTTGCCCAGCACCGGGCGCTCCTCCGGCGCGACCTTGCCCATCATGTGCATGACCTGCGTGATCTCGCCCTTCTTGCCGAGCAGCGCCACGCGCGCCGCCTCGAGCGCCGCCGCGTCATCTGCCGCGGCGATCATGTCTTTCGCACGCGCCTCGAGCGCGTCGAGCTCTTCTATCAAGCCCATGAACTCCCTCTTCCTCATCGCTTCGCGCGCCAGGGGCACGCGCCTTTCCCGATAGAACAAAAAACCGTCCCTGGGACGAACCCAAGGACGGCATAGTTACCGCGGTACCACCTTGATTGGCTGCCGGATGTCTGCCCGGCATGCCCGCTTTTGCCCGTTCTCGCTCGGGCCGGCGGCTTCCCTACTCAGAGCAGTGCGCGGGCGGGGTGCGCCGCGCGGGCTCCGTTCAGGTCGCTGCTCGGGAGTGAACGCTGCGTCCTTGCCCCCGCAGGAAGGCTTTCAGCCGGTGACCCTCCCTCTCTGTGCGGCGACGCGGCGGGCGCAACCCTCTCCGTCAACGCGTTGGTCGAAATGATAGCACAGGTTGCGGAGGAGATGGCGTACAGGTAGGAGAAAGATATTCGCAGCTAGATAGTAAAGGTCGAAACTTCCAAAAGGTGCCCGGTTGAGCACCGAACGCTGCTTGAGTCATTGAGGCCAGGTTCATCCAGCTCAAAAAGGGGTTGGCCGGAACACGTCTCCAACCAACCCCTCGGCTCGCCTGGTTCTACTTCGCCGTGCGCAACCTATACCCATGCACCAGGTCGCTTACCGCGCTCCAGGGAATCTGGCGGTCGACCCAGAACATGAGCTGGACGAGGTATCGCTCGAGGCCGCGCGCCAAGTCGCTGAACGCCGCGAGGTCGCAAACGCCACCGAAGCACTCTCCCGCGTGCGCCAGAATCGCCACAGCGTCGTCCATCTTCGCCGTCGTGTCGAACTGGCCGGAATACCAGGCGCACAAGCGCTGCATGCTCCGCGCGAGCGTCGCCGCGTCGCCCGGCTCCTCGCCGCGCGCGACGGCATCCGCCTGGGTGCGCAGCACGCAGATCTGGTCGGAGAAGTTCATGCAGTACCCCATGACGTATTCCCACACCGCGAACTCGCGGCCGGTATCCAGCTTTCGCGCGCGCAGGCGCTCGATGTCCTCGGGCTCGTTGCATACCATATCATCCGCAAGGACGCGCAGCGCCGAGGCCAACTCGCCCGCCGTCAAGCCCGAAAGATGCTCGATCGTTGCCATGGCTTACGCCTCCTCATCCTCGACGTCGACGATTTCGTTGCGTATGGGCGCGCCCTGATCGTCCCACACGGCACGGCATGCGGCAGCGAAGCGCTCACGGTCGGCATCGCAGATGCGCGCAAACATGTTGCAGGTGCCATACGGCTCGCATATGTCGAAGAAGATGCAGATCGACGACCACGCGCCGTACCACACGACAGCGCCCGCAGGTTCCTCGAACTTGGGGTTCTCCATGAGGTCGAGGTCGGCGATCTCGCCGGGCACCGGGTACGTGACTTCGGCGTCGCAGATCTTCGCCGAGAAGATGCGCGACTCGAACGGGCACGCGGCGATAAACGCCTCGCACGTGCGCGGCGCCTCCTGCCAGAGTAGGTCGGCGAGATACGACTCGCCGCCAAGGGTGATTTTGAGCTTTTGTGCCATGGAAGCCTCCTTGATCCGTCGCTCAAAGGGCTCGCTGGCGGATAAGGAGCAAACGGTGCACGGGGTCGCCGAGCCCCAACTTCACGCCGGTAGAAAACCGTCGCCCCAGCCCGTGTTGTCCGTTTAGCTCCTCTATCTTACCACTGGCGTAGTAACGCGGCAGCTTGGGGATGGGTTCGGTGGGGACGGGTTCCTTTCAACCCATTTCGAGTCACGTGAACCCGCCCCCGATGGCTCCTGGCGCTACTCCGCCAGTCTCACCGTGTACGTGTTCTCGTAATCCATGCCGGTGGCGATGGTTGCCGTGCAATCGTCCAGGTTATACACCACGGACCACTGCGTCGCGCTCTCCTCGCCGCGACTGTTGGTGTGCGGCTCCTGCGCGCAGGCGGCCAGCAGCCCCATGGCATCCTCCTCGCTGAGCACGCCGTCGGCAGCGGTGAGGCCGCTCATCACGATCTCGTAGCGGTCCTGGCCGCCGCCGAAGTCGTAGTCACCGGGCGTGAGCAGGAAGTTCGTGGCCGCCATATACGTCTGGCCCTCGGCGGGGGTACCCGCGGTCGTGGCGTCGTCGGCCTCGAGCACCGAGAGCTCGTCGTCGATGTACTCCACCACCACGGTGCGGCCGCTCGCGTCGGCGATCTGGAAGTGGTAGCAGCTGTTCGCACTCGAGTGCATGTCGTACTGCCCGAGCAGCTCGAGCGCCTCGTCCACCGTGGCGCACTTGTCGAGCATGAGGCGGATGGCCGTCGTGGTGGTGATGTCCACCTTGTCGGTCCGCTGATCCGTGGGGTCGGTGTCGATGAGCAGCACGCCCACGGCGAGCCCCTTCTCGTTCACACCGTCGAGCGGGGCGTAGGGCGCGGCGAGCGCCGTGATGCTCGAGGTGGGCGAATCAGGCAGCTTCTCCTCGCCGTAGCCGAGGAAGCCCAGGTTCACCATCGAGATGCTCGCGTAGCCGTTATCGGGGTCGGTGCGCACGAGCATGCTCGGCGAATACGAGAGGTCGAAGTTGCGGCCGAAGATGTCGTCGCCCTCCGGCGTCACGGCGTTGAACGTGGAGCACGCGAGGTCGGGCAACTCGATGGTGACGGGCAGGCCCTTCATGAGGTGCTGGACCACGAAGTCGATGAGCTCGGCATCATTCGAGGCGCCGCCCTGCTCCAGGAACTCATCGATGCCGTAATCTCCCTGGTAGGTCATGGTGTAGGACGGGTAATCGTTCACCTTCTTGATCGAGGCGACGGTGGCGATCTCGTTGCGGAACATGAACGCGAGGCCGGCAACCGCGATCACGACGAGCACTACGAGCGCGATGATGACGCGGACGACGATGCGCCGCGCGCGGCCGGGACGCTTGGCGTTGCCGGTGGCACCCGTTCCAGACGTATTCTCTTCGGACATTGATTCCCCCTCAGATTCGACGTGCATCTTCGCTACTCGTGGCCGGGACACGCGCCCGCGCGCCTGCCAGCCGTGATGCAGCGGCGCATCATCCTAACATGATTCGTCATTTTGCTGACGTTATTTATAATTTCGTCAAATTGAGGGAGGGGGTGTGGGCCTCTTCGCGCCAGCGGAATACCAAATGGCGCGAAACGAGCGGTTTATGCGGGGGTAGCCGAGTAGCCGGCAAACGGGCAACTCGGCTACCTGCACTGATAATTTGCAATATGGTCGTACCGCCGTTCGGCGGATACCATGTCGGTACGCGGCGCGGTGACCCATCTACCTGCTGGCGCCCCCGCGGGGCCGCCTTCAAAGCGACCTGTCCC
>NZ_NFIE01000019.1:0-55833 GCF_002161605.1 [Collinsella] massiliensis
CCGCGAACAGGTCCGCGGCGAGCGACCTCGCCGCGCGCCCGTGCCCGTACCGTAGGTCGATGGACATGAGAATGCCCCCCATCTCTCGGACCTCCATTTCCGTGTCCAAGAAACGGGGGGCGGTTCAAAACGAACCCGTCCCCAATGACTCAGTGCAAGAGGATGCGGCAACTGGGTATAACGTGACCGACTTATATGGCACCGTGCCCGCAGCGAACGCGATCGGGCGCGACGCAACCGTTCCAAGGAGGAACCATGGCCGCAGTACAAGAGGTCAACGCCACCAATTTCGATAGCCTGCTTCAGGAGCAGCTCCCCGTCCTCGTCGACTTCTGGGCACCGTGGTGCGGCCCGTGCCGCATGGTGTCGCCCATCGTCGACCAGCTCGCCGAGGAGCTCGCCGGCCGCCTCGTCGTCGCCAAGTGCAACGTCGACGAGAACCAGGACATCTCCATGCGCTACGGCGTCATGTCCATCCCGACCCTCGTCATCCTGAAGAACGGCCAGGAAGTCCACCGCATCGTGGGCGCGATGCCGAAGCCGAAACTCAAAGAGGAGATCGAGCGAGCGCTGTAAGCTCGGCGCGACCGAACGGTGCCGCGTGAACCGCGCGGCGCGAAGCGCGCTGCACCGGCGCGCGTAGTACACTAGAGCCCCGGGGACACCGGGGCTCTTTTCATATGCACCGCACACCCATCTCGCTGGGAGGACGATATGCACGACGTCGGCATGAACATGAGCCAGCTCTCGATGAGCGTGAAGCACATCGACGACACCATCGCGCTCGCGCGCGCGTGGAGCCACGACCTCTACCATGCGACCGAGGCCTTCGACATGGAGCGCATCGACGAGAAGCTCGAGGCGGCGATGGCGGCGCTCGACGAGGCGCGGGCAGCGCTCGCCGGCTATGACGAGGCAATCGAGGCCGACCACAACGCCGTCGGCTCCGTGCGGCTGGTGTAGACCGTGGGCAAGCGTTCCTGCCCGGGCGACCTCGCCCGCTTCTCCGTCGCCGTCCCGGAAGACCTGCTCGCAGCCTTCGACGACCTGCTCGCCCGGCGCGGCGACGACGCGAACCGCTCGAGCGCCATCCGCGACCTCATGCGCGCGGCGCTCGTCGAGGAGGCGCTCAAGACGCCCGATGCCGAGGTCATCGGGTCGCTCACCATGATCTACGACCACCACACGGGCGACCTCACGCGCCGGCTCGACGAGGTGCAGCACGACTACACGGCAGAGATCGTCTCGACCATGCACGTGCACCTCGACCATCACAACTGCCTGGAGATCCTCGCGCTGCGCGGCACCGGGGCGCGCATCTACGAGCTCGCCGACCGTCTGCTCTCCCTGCGCGGGGTGCGCCATGGCAAGCTCACCTGCTCCGCGACGGAAACGAGCCTAGAGCTCTAGCGGGACAGCGGCATGCGACGCATCCAGATCCACATACGCGGCATCGTCCAGGGCGTGGGCATGCGGCCGTTCGTGTACCGTGAGGCGGTGGCGGCGGGCGTAGGCGGTTGGGTGCTCAACGCAGGAGACGGCGTGCACATCGAGGCGGAGGGCGACGACGCCGCGCTCGACACGTTCCTGCGCGCGCTCCGCGACCGGGCGCCGGCTGCCGCGCGCATCGACGGCATCGAGGTGCGGCAGGTCGACGCGGGCGACGGCGCGCCGGAGGACGGCCGTCCCGCCGTGCCCGGGTTCCGCATCGTCGCCTCGGACGACACCACCGCGCGCACGACCCTCGTCTCGCCCGACATCGCCACCTGCCCCGACTGCCTGCGCGAGCTCTTCGACCCAGAGGACCGCAGGTACCACTACCCGTTCATCAACTGCACGAACTGCGGGCCGCGCTTCACCATCATCCGCGCGCTGCCCTACGACCGCCCCGCGACCTCCATGTCCGCGTTCCCCATGTGCCCCGACTGCGCACGCGAGTACGCCGACCCGCTCGACCGGCGCTTCCACGCGCAGCCGGACGCCTGCTTCGCCTGCGGGCCGCACATCACCTGGCACGAGCGCGGGATGTCCGACGCGCGCACCGGGTCCACGCGCGAAGCGAGCGATGCGATCATCGAGCGCTGCGCCGAGCTCATCGCGGCGGGCGGCATCGTGGCGGTCAAGGGGCTCGGCGGGTTCCACCTCGCCTGCGACGCAGGCAACGACCAGGCCGTGCGGGAGCTGCGCACGCGGAAGCGCCGCCCGCGCAAGCCGTTCGCAGTCATGATGGCGAGCCTTGCGGATGTCGAGGGAATGTGCACGGCGCGGGATGCGGAGCGCGAGCTACTGCAGGGCAGCGTGCGCCCGATCGTGCTCGTGCGGCACGTCGCCGGCTGCGCCCCGTCCGTCGCCTTCGACCTGCCCGAGCTCGGCGTCATGCTCCCCTACACGCCGCTTCAGCACCTCCTGCTCGCCGCTTGCGCCCGGCGCGGCGTGCGCGCGCTCGTCATGACGAGCGGCAACGTGAGCGGCGAGCCCATCGAGACCGACGATGCGCGCGCGTGGGAGCGCCTGGTCGAAGGGGGCATCGCCGACGCGCTCCTGGGCAACGACCGCGCCATCCTCGCGCGCTACGACGACTCCGTCGCACGCGTCGACGCCCGGGGGGCCGCGCGCCTCGTGCGCCGTGCGCGCGGCTACGCGCCGCAGCCGCTTACGCTCCCCACCTGCGGAGATGACGCGCTCCCGACGATCCTCGTGTGCGGGGCGGAGCAGAAGGCGACCCTCGCCCTCACGCGCGAACAGGCGGACGGGGCGGCGCTCTGCTTCCTCTCGCAGCACATCGGCGATGTCGAGCACGCGAGCTCCCTTGCCGCCTGGCACGAGGCCCGCGAACGCATGGAAGGCCTCTTCGACCTTGCGCCGCGCGCACTCGCCTGCGACCGGCACCCCACCTACCTCACGGCGCGCTGGGCGCGCGACGAGGCACAACGGCTTGGAGTTCCACTCATCGAGGTTCAGCACCACCACGCGCACATCGCCGCAGCGATCGCCGAGGCGGCGGCATACGACGGCCTCGACGCGCGCGAACCCGTGGTGGGCATCGCCTTCGACGGAACCGGGGCGGGCACGGACGGCACCGTCTGGGGTGGCGAATTCCTCGTCGCGACCCTGACCGGCTTCGAGCGCGCCGCGCACCTTGCGACCATGCCGCTTCCCGGCGGGGCCGCCGCCATCCGCGACCCGCGGCGCTGCGCCTACGCCCTGCTCTGGCAGCATAATCTGCTCGGGCACCCCGGGGCGGCGCGGCTGCTCGATAGCTTGGGGGGCGGGGCCGCCTCCATCATGGACACCATGCTCGAGCGCGGCATCAACAGCCCGCTCACAAGCAGCATGGGGCGCTTCCTCGACGCCTGCGCCGCGCTCCTGGGCATCTGCGAGCGCGCGAGCTACGACGGTGAGCCCGCCATCGAGCTCGAGGCGGCGGCCGTGCGCGCCGCGGACGCCGGTGCGGGGCAAGAATTTCGCGACGCGTCGCGAAAATTGGTGGCGAAATTCAGATATGCACGATGCGGAACCGCTTCCGAGGCGGTTCGGAGCGACGGTGAGGACGGAAGGCCAGAGAAACCCCAGGATTCCTGTGACCGGGATCGGGCGAGCGTCCGTTCGGAACGGCCAAACGCCGGCTCTGGGGTCGCTGAATCGTGCATATCTGAATTTCACCACCACATTTTGCCGCCGGAGGAGAAAAACTTGGTCGCGCGGCACGGCGGGACCCCGCTTGCGCCCGTCATCATCGACCCGTCGCCGCTTCTCACCGCCCTGCTCGACGGCATCGCGGCCGGAGAGGCCGCCGAGGTGCTCGCACTGCAGGTGCACGACGCCCTCGCACGCATGGCGGCCGAGGTCGCCGGTGCGATCGCGCGGGCACGCGGCATCGACACGGTCGCGCTCGGCGGCGGGGTCTTCATGAACCGTCTGCTCCTCGAGCAGACCCGCGGCCTGCTCGAGGCGGAAAGCCTGCAGGTCATCGTCCCGCAGCGCATCCCCATCAACGACGGCGGCATCGCGTACGGGCAGGCCGCCGTAGCCCGCGCGCGGCTCGCAGCGCGGCTAGACGGAACGTCTGTGTAGATAGCCTTGCAACCACCCCCGCATTTGCCCTTCTGCTACGTGCGGGGTACCATCTGTGACGATGTGCGGCGTGGCACCCAGCGCCGCGCGCACCCAGATGAAGGAGCAGCCATGTGCCTTGCGATACCCGGACAGATCGTGGAGATGCAGCCCGACGGCGCGACGATCGACACGCTCGGCGTGCGTAAACGGATATCGCTCGCGCTCACGCCGTCCGCTCAGGTAGGCGACTGGGTGCTCGTGCACGCCGGCTTCGCCATCGAGGTCGTCGACGCCGACGAGGCCGCGCAGACCATCGAGATCGTCCGCGAGCTCGGCGAGCTGGCAACCGAGGAGCTCGCGGCGAGCACCGCGGAAACCGAAGCCGTCCGCTCATGACGCGTGCGCTCGACCTCGACGCTTTCCGCGATCCCGCCCTCGCGCGCGAACTCATCGAGCGCATCGCGGGCATCGTCGGCGACCGCCCCATCAAGCTCATGGAGGTCTGCGGGACGCACACCATGAGTATCGGTCGCTACGGCTTCCGCTCGATCCTCCCGAAGAGCCTCCAGCTGCTCTCTGGTCCCGGCTGCCCGGTATGCGTGACCGCCAACCGCGACATCGACCACGCCATCGCGCTCGCCCGGCTCGACGGTGCGTGCATCGCCACCTTCGGCGACATGGTGCGCGTGCCCGGCAGCACGTCGTCGCTCGCCGCGGAGAAATCGGCCGGGGCGGACGTGCGCATCGTGTACTCGCCGCTCGATGCGGTCGACCTCGCCGCGCGCAACCCGGAGCTCCAGGTCATCTTCATGGGCGTCGGCTTCGAGACCACCGCGCCCCTCATCGCCGCGAGCATCGTCGCCGCCTCCGAGCGCGGCCTGTCCAACTTCTCCGTGCTCTGCCTGCACAAGACGACGCCGGCGGCACTGCGCGCCATCGCGGGCGACCCGGCGTGCGCCGTCGACGGCTTCATCCTGCCCGGCCACGTCTCCACCATCACGGGCACGGCCCCGTTCCGCTTCCTCGTCGACGAGTTCGCCACCCCCGGCGTCGTGACCGGCTTCGAGCCCGTCGACATCCTCGAGGGCATCGCGCTCCTCGCCGAGATGGTGGTGGACGGCACCCCGCGCATCGCGAACGCCTACCGCCGCGGCGCGCGCGACGGGGGCAACCCCGTGGCCCGGCAGCTCTGCGCGCGCGTCTTCGAGCCGGCCGACGCCACCTGGCGCGGACTCGGCGCGCTTCCGGCCTCCGGCCTGCGCATCCGCGACGACTTCGCCGCCTTCGACGCCGCCCGGCGCTTCCCCGTCGACATCGAGCCCACGCGCGAGCCGCGCGGCTGCCGCTGCGGCGACGTCCTGCGCGGCGTGATGGCGCCCTCCGCCTGCCCGCTCTTCGGCCGCGCCTGCACCCCGGAGCACCCGGTCGGCCCCTGCATGGTCTCGAGCGAGGGCAGCTGCGCCGCCTACTTCCGCTACCGATGATAAAATGGTGTCTGACACCTTTTTATCACTGAAGGGATCCGACATGGTATCCAACGCGACGGTCCAGCTCGGCCACGGGTCGGGCGGCACCATGATGCGACGCCTCATCGACGAGGTGTTCCTCGAGGCGTTCGACGCGCCCGAGCTGCACGCGGGCGACGACGCCGGCATCGCGCCGCTGCCGCCCACGGGGCGCATCGCGCTTTCCACCGACACGTTCGTCGTGACGCCGCACACCTTCCCCGGCGGGGACATCGGCCGGCTCGCCGTGTGCGGGACGGTGAACGACGTGGCGACCTCGGGCGCGCGCGTGCGCTACCTCTCGTGCGGCTTCGTGATCGAGGAGGGCTTCCCCCTCGACGACCTGCGGCGCATCTGCGCGAGCATGGCGGCGGCCGCGCGCGAGGCACACGTCGCGATCATCACGGGCGATACGAAGGTCGTCGAGCGCGGAGGCGCCGATGGCATCTACATCAACACGGCAGGCGTGGGCGAGGTCCCCGAGGGCGTGACGCTCTCGGGCGCGGCGTGCCGGCCCGGCGACGCGGTGCTCGTCTCGGGCACGCTCGGCGACCACGGCATCGCGGTGATGAGCGTGCGCGAGGGCCTCGCCTTCTCCACGGACATCGAGAGCGATGCCGCGCCGCTCAACGGCCTTATCGCCGACGTGCTCGCCGCCGCGCCGCACACCCGCTGCTTCCGCGACCCCACGCGTGGCGGCCTGGCGAGCACGCTCAACGAGTTCGTCACCGCGAGCGGGGTAGAAATCGAGCTCGACGAGGCAGCGATCCCCGTGCGGCCCGCGGTGCGCGCCGCCTGCGACATGCTGGGCTACGACCCCCTGCAGGTAGCGAACGAAGGGAAGATGGTCGCCGTCGTGCCCGCCGACGAGGCCGAGCCCGCGCTCGCGGCCATGCGCGCGAACCGCTACGGGGCGGACGCGGCGATCATCGGGACGGTTCGCGAGGCCGCGCCGACCGGTCCCGCCGTGCTCGTGCGCACGCCCTGGGGCTCGTCGCGGATCCTCGACATGCTCGTGGGCGAGCAGCTGCCCCGCATCTGCTAGAACCCGCGAGCGCCGGATCGTCCGAACCCGTCCCAGACCCCGCCTCTGACCCCCCATGAACCGCAAGGAGCCTTCCGTGGCAGAACCCGCCTTCACGCATATCATCTTCGACCTCGACGGCACGATCCTGGACACGCTCGAGGACCTCGCGCTCGCCTGCAACCACGTGTGCGAGGCGCGCGGCTGGCCCACGTTCCCGCTCGATGCGTACCGCTTCAAGGTGGGCAACGGCATGCGCAAGCTCGTCGAGCGCATCATCCCCGCCGAGTATTACGGGGACGGCGCCGTCTACGAGCAGGCCCTCGCCGAGTTCCGCACCCGCTACGCCGCGCACAAGGAGGACCACACCACCCCCTACCCCGATATCATCGCGGTGCTCGACGCCCTGCGCGCGGCCGGCATCGAGCTCGCCGTCCTCACGAACAAGGACCACGACGCCGCCTGCCCCCTCGTCGAGCGGTATTTCGGCGACCGCTTCGCCCTCGTGCAGGGGGCGACGGCGGCGTTCCCGCCCAAGCCCGCCGCACCGGTCACCCTGCACGTCATCGAGGCGCTCGGCGCGGACCCCGCGACCACCCTCTTCGTGGGCGATAGCGACGTCGACGTGGAGACGGGGCACAACGCCGGCCTCCGCGTGGCGGGCGCCGTCTGGGGCTTCCGGGGAGCGGCGCAGCTCGAGGCCGCGGGGGCGGACTACCTCGCCCGCACGCCCCGCGACCTCCTCGCGATCGCCGGGGTATAGCGCAGCCGGCGGCTCACGGGTGACCGGGCTGCCGGGCGATTCGCGGAAAGGGCTGCCGGGCGAACCGTCAGCCGCGTGACCGCCGCACCCGGCCGCTAGTACCCCAGCATGCCCTCGATCGCGTGCTCCGAGCTCGAATCCATCCACCACACGCCGCCGCTGTCCTGCGTGAACGTGAGCGTCGCCTCGGTGGTCTTCGGTTCGCCCGCGGCGATGACGTCGAGCATCATCGCGCCCGCCTGCCGGTAGGCCTCGTCCTCGGTCATGGTCGTGGTATCGATCGAGGCCGCCCACGCGTCGAACTCGTCCTGGAACGCCGCCATGATGTCCGCGTACGACTTGATGGTGACCGACACCTCGACGCTCGCGGTATCGCCGTCGACTGTCACGTCGCCCACCTCGTACGCATAGCCGTCCAGATAGGCGTCGGCGAACTCGTCGGCCGTGATGCCCAGCTGGTCGAGCTCCGAGCTTGAGCCGCTCTCGAGGCCCATGATGAAGCCGTTGCGCATGTCGTCGTCGGCCTTGAAGTAGGTGTCGACGTCCGAGACGATGAGCTCCTCGTCGGAGGGCAGGTAGGCCGCGAAGACCGCGTCCTGCAGCTCGTCGCCGTCCGCCTTCCAGGTGGAGCCATCGCGCGTGTACGTGAGCTCGAGCGTCGTCTCCTGGGGCTCGCCGGGGTCGTCCGCCTCGCCCTCGTGGTGCTCGATGAACGAGATGAGCGGGGCGTGCGTGATCGTGGCGGTCGCGGTCGCCGTGGCGCCGTCGTCGGAGACCACGACGTCATCGACGGTGTACGAGGTATCCTCGAGCCACGCCTCGTACGCGCTCGAGCTGGGGTACGGGTAGGCCGCGAGGCCGGAGAGCACGTCGTCCGCTTCGGAGAGGAGCCGATCGCCGTCGCCCGTCGAGGGATCCGAGTAGGCGGCGAGGTGCTCGTCGAGGTCCTCCCGGATGACCTCCTCCGGGCCGGTGGCGAAGAAGTTCTGGTAGACGAGGTACCCGCCCGCGCCGATGACCGCGACGAGCGCGATGATGCCGACGACGATCGCCGCCACCTTGGCCTTGCCGCCCCGCTTCTTCGGCGGCTGCGGGGCGGGCGCGTCGGTCGCGGGCTGCGGCGGAACCTGCGCAGGCGGGGTGGCCGCGGGCTGCGGCGGCACCTGGGCGGGCGGGACGGTCGAGGCCTGCCCGGCGGCCCAGGACGCGGGCCGTGCCGGTGCCGCCGCCGGCGCGGGCGCCGCTTCCGGCACCGGCGCGGCGCTCGTCATCGGCGCTCCACCCTGGCCCGCGCCGTCGCCCGCCGCGTCCCCGACGGGCATCCCGCACCGCGTGCAGAACCGCGTTCCCTCCGGCAGGTTCGCCCCGCAATTCGTGCAAAACATCAGTCCACCCCGCTCTCCAGATAGCGAAGCGCCCCACACCAGGGCGGGGCGCAACGCGTGTCGTCTCGGCAGCGCGCAGCCGCCGTATCCGTGTCGTCTGCCTACGCTACGCCAAAACCACCGACGAGAGCTCCATCTCCGAGCTGGAGTCCATCTCCCAGTCACCATCGGAGTTCTTCGTGTAGTTCACCTCGACGGTCGTGGAAGTAGGCTCGGCGCTGTTCGTCGCGTCGAGGAGCATCTGACCGGCCTGCTTGTAGATCTCGTCCTGGCTCGAGAGCGTGTTCGGGTCGACGCTGTACGCCCAGTCGTAGAAGTCGTTTTGGAACGTGGTCATGATGTCGGTGTACGACTTGATGGTGATGGTGAGCTCGGCCGTCGCGGTGTCGCCGTCGACGGTGATGTCGCCGATCTCGTACCCGAAGCCGTCAAGGTAGGCGGCGGCGAACTCATCAGCCGTGATGCCGAGCTGGTCGAGGTCCTCGCCGGCCGAGGACTCGAGCCCCTCGACGAAGGCCTCGTCCGCGACGTCGACCTCGCCCATGTAGCTCTCGAGGTTCTCGCGGATCAGGTCCTCCGCGGGCGCCCCGCCGCACCCACCGAGCACGAGGGTGAGCATGCAGGCGATCGCCACGACCGGAGCGAGCAGGATGCGCTTCTTCATCGGTTCCTCCCAACGCAGCTGTGAAGCGCGGCAGCACGCGCTTCTCTTCATGATGTCTCCATACTATCCGAACGCGCCGGCAAAAGCGTGCGCGGCGTGACATGTTTCGGTAAGCGTTCGGAAACGGCGCGCACAAGGCCGCCCGCGGCTACGCCTTCACGCCGTACTGCTCGTAGTAGGCGTCGAGCGCTGCCTTCGTCGCGTCGTCGATGACCACGCGGCCGTCGATCTCGTGGTTGTAGAGCACCTCCGTGACCTCGGCCATACTCACGATGCTCGCCACGGGGAAGCCGTACTTCTCCTGGATCTCCTGCTGCGCGGTCACGACGCCGCCCTTGCCCACCTCCATGCGGTTGAGGCTCACGATGAGGCCCTTGACCTCGACGTCCGCCGCCGCCTTCAGGACGGGGTAGGTCTCGTCGATGGACTTGCCGGAGGTCGTGACGTCCTCGACCATGACCACGCGGTCGCCGTCGTGGAGCTCGGCGCCCAGCAGGTTGCCCGCGTCCGCGCCGTGGTCCTTGACCTCCTTGCGGTTGGAGCAGTAGCGCACCTCCTTGCCGTACAGCTCAAAGAGCGCGATGGCCGTGACCACCGACAGCGGGATGCCCTTGTAGGCCGGGCCGAACACGATGTCGAAATCGAGGCCGAAGTTATCGTGGATGGCGCGGGCGTAGTATTCGCCGAGGCGCTTGAGCTGCTCGCCCGTCACGTAGGCGCCGGCATTCATGAAGAACGGCGAGGTGCGGCCGCTCTTGAGCGTGAACTCGCCGAACTTGAGCACGTCGGATTCGACCATGAACGTGATGAAATCCTGCTTGTACTGTTCCATGGGATTCCCTTCCCCCGCTACCTTCTCGGTTGCCCCCATTCTACATGAGACGCCGCGCGCGCCGTCGGTCGAGCCATTGGGGACGGGTTCGTTTGACTCGCCGAGCCATTGGGGACGGGTTCAAATGACTCAGTGAGTCAAACGAGCACGTCCCCATTGACTCAATGAGTCATTTGAACCCGTCCCCAATGGCTCATTCGAAAGTCCTATCCGTAAACCATCGCTCTGTTGTATACTGAAAGCGCAGGTAGATGCACGTTTTTAAGCACAAGGAAACGAAGATTTCCGAAAGCCCAGAGACGAGCGTTCGAAATCAAAACCCGTTGCGGCGGGTTACGCAGGAGCGGCCGCCCAGGCCGCCGCATCATCGAGGAGGATCCATGGCACAAGCCACCGCGCGCACCTTCATCACGCCCCATCACATCATCTACGGCCCCGACGCCCTCGCCGAGGCGTCCGCGCTCATCGCGACCCTCGGCTCGCGCGCGCTCATCGTCACCGACGCCATGATGGGCAAGCTCGGCAACCTCGCGCGCGTCACCGACATGCTCGACGGCATCGGCGTGACGTACCACGTCTACGACGAGGTGAACTCCGAGCCCGTCGACACGATGGTCGCCGCGGGCGTCGAGCGCTACCAGCAGGAGGGCTGCGACTTCATGATCGCGCTCGGCGGTGGTTCGCCCATCGACACCATGAAGGCCATCGCGATGTGCGTCTCGAGCGGCCGCGACATCGACTCGTTCCTGGGCGAGGGCTTCTCCGGCCCCGTCTGCCCCATGGTCGCCATCCCCACCACGGCGGGCACGGGCTCCGAGGCCACGCAGTTCACCATCATCACGAACACGCAGGCCGACGTGAAGATGCTCATCGCCGGCGCGCCGCTCATCCCCGAGGTCGCCATCGTCGACCCCGCGTTCACCCTCACCGCGCCCGCGAGCGTCACGAGCGCCACGGGTCTCGACGCGCTCTGCCACGCCATCGAGTCCTACACGTCGCGCAAAGCGCAGCCGCTCTCGCAGACGTTCTCGCTCTCCGCGGCGAAGCGCATCTTCGAGAACCTCGCCACGTGCGTGAGCGACCCCGGCAACGTCGAGGCGCGCACGCAGATGTCCATCGCCGCCACCGAGGCGGGCATCGCGTTCAACAACGCGTCCGTGACCATCATCCACGGCATGTCGCGGCCCATCGGCGCGCTGTTCCACGTGCCGCACGGCCTTTCGAACGCCATGCTCATGGAGGCCTGCTTCGACTTCGCGCTCGACGGCGCCTACGACCGCTTCGCCGAGGTCGCGCGCTACTGCGGCCTGAGCACCGCCGAGGACGACCGCACCGCCGCCGAGGACCTCATGGCCGCGATCCGCGCGCTGCTCGCCGAGCTCAAGGTGCCCACGCTCGAGGAGTTCGGCGTCGAGCGCGCCGCCTTCCACGCGGCGATCGAGAAGATGGCCTCCGACGCGCAGGCGAGCGGCAGCCCCGCGAACACCATCAAGCCCGTCACCGTCGAGGACATGCAGGCGCTGTACCGCAAGGTGTACGCGTAGTCCCTGGCGGAGAGCCTTGCCCCCAGCCCGGTCGGACTGGGGGCAGGCATCTGCTAGAGCGCGTCCACGATCTTCTTCGCGAGCTCCGCGTACTCCCCGTCCGTGAGCGTCACGCGGCCGGGGTTCATGGCAAACACATCGCCGAACTCGAAGGAATCGCTCGCGTACTTGGGCACCAGGTGGAAATGCAGGTGGTGCATCGTATCGCCGTACGCGCCGAAATTGATCTTATCCGGCGAGAAGGCCTTGTGCAGCGCCGCCGCGACATGGCGGACGTCCGCCATGAACGCCGTGGACTCCTCCTCCGTGAGGTCGCTGATGTCATCGACATGCCGCTTCGACGCGACGATGCAGCGGCCGGGATGGCTCTGCTCCTTGAAGAGGATGAGGCGGCTCGCCGGGAGGTCGCACACGGGGATGCCGAACGCCCCCACCAGCTCGTCGTTCTCGCCAATCATGCAATACGCGCAGTCGGTATGTGCCATGCTCTTCCCCTTTCGCGAGCGGCGCGCGCCATGCCGGCGCACGTCCAGCGCCCGGCAGCACGCACCCCTATTGATGCACCCCAGTATACCCGCGCGCTCTACTTCACGTTCCCGCGCGCCATCATGTCCTCGAGCGTCTGCGGGCGGTCGAACGTGTTGGGGTCGCCGCTGATCTGACCCTCCGGGCAGTCGAGCGCGTCGAAGGCCGCCATCTCGGCATCGGTGAGCTCGAAGCCGAACACGTCGAGGTTCTCGCGCATGCGCTCGGCGTGCGTCGACTTCGGGATGATGACGTGGCCCTTCTGGATGTGCCAGCGCAGCACCGCCTGCGCGCAGGTCACGCCGTGCGCGGCGGCCGCGGCGCGCGCGGGCTCGCTCTCGATGTCGCTGCCGCGCCCGAGCGGCGAGTACGCTTCCACCACCACGCCGAGCTCGCGGCAGAGCGCGTCGAGCTCGGGGCGCCAGAACGCCGGGTGCGACTCCACCTGGTTCACCGCGGGCACCACGCCCGTCTCGTCGACGAGGCGGCGCAGGTGGTCGGGCAGGAAGTTGCACACGCCGATCGAGCCCACGAGCCCCTCATCGACGAGCTTGCGCATGGCGCGCCACGTCTCCACGTAGCGGTCCTGCGTGGGCACGGGCCAGTGGATGAGGTAGAGGTCGATGCGGTCGAGGCCGAGGTCCTTGAGCGACGTCTCGCAGGCGCGCAGGGCGTTGTCGTAGCCCTGGTCGGCGTTGCGGAGCTTCGTCACGGTGTAGACGCTGTCGACCATGCCCGTCGCGCGGAGCGCCGCGCCCACGCCGGCCTCGTTGGCGTAGGCGGAGGCCGTGTCGATGTGGCGGTACCCGATCTCGAGCGCCTCCTCCACCGCGCGCTGCGTATCGGCCGGGTCGATCTTGAACGTGCCGAACCCCGCCTGCGGGATCTGGCTGCCATCGTTCAGCGTGATGGTGGGGACGCTCGCGTCGAATGTCTTTGCCATGCGATCTTCCTTCCTCGTGCGTCATAAAGGGACGGGTTCATAACGTTACATTTTGCTACATTTGGGGACAGGCTCTGGCCGAGCCGGGCGCCGGATGCGCCGGACGCCGCACACCGTGCACCCACGCCCTGGCGCCCGCCGCCCCGCTAGAGCGTGACGCCATCCTTCCAGATGGCGATCCCGCGGTAGCCGCGCCGCTCGCTCACGGTCCGCTCGCCCTCGGCGAACGCGATCACGCGGCGGAACAGGTCGGAGGCCGCCTCGTCGATCGTGCGCTCGCCATCGGCCACCACGCCGGCGTTGAAGTCCATCCAGCCGGGCTTGCGCTGCGCGAGCGCCGTGTTCGTGAACACCTTGCACGTGGGAACAGCGCTGCCGAACGGCGTGCCGCGCCCCGTGGAGAAGAGCACGATGTTCGCGCCCGCCGCGGCGAGCGCCGTCGCGGAGACGAGATCGTTGCCCGGGCCGCACAGGAGGTTCAGCCCGCGTGTGCGCACGCGGTCGCCGTAGCCGAGCACGCCGTCGATGGGCGCGGCGCCGCCCTTCTGCACGCAGCCGCAGCTCTTGTCCTCAAGCGTGGTGATGCCGCCCGCCTTGTTGCCGGGGCTCGGGTTCTCATACACCACCTCGCCGTGGCGGATGAAGTAGTCCTTGAAGCCGTTGAGCATCGCCGCCGCCTCGTCGAACACCGCGCGCGTGCGGCAACGCGAAAGCAGGATGTCCTCCGCGCCGAACATCTCGGGCACCTCGGTGAGGATGGAGGTGCCGCCGCGCGCGACGAGCATATCGGACACGCGGCCGATCACCGGGTTCGCCGTGATGCCGGAAAGGCCGTCCGAGCCGCCGCACTTCATGCCGATGACGAGCTCGCTCACGGGCACGGGCTCGCGCGTGAAGCCCGCGGCGTAGCCGATGAGCTCGCCCAGGATCGCGCGGCCGGCGGCCATCTCATCCTCCACGTCCTGGCAGGTCAGGAAGCGCACGCGCGCCGGGTCGTAGTCGCCCAGCTCCGCCACGAACTGCTCGTGCGTGAGGTTCTCGCAGCCGAGCCCCAGCACGAGCACGCCGCCCGCGTTGGGATGGTGCGCGAGCGCGGCCAGGAGCTTGCGCGTCTGGGCGTGGTCCGCGCCCGTCTGGCTGCAGCCGAAGGGGTGCGCAAAGGCCACGACGCCGTCCACGGAGCCGTGCACGAGGTCGGCCGCATCGGCGGCGAGCGCCGCGGCCACCTCGTTCACGCAGCCCACCGTGGGCAGGATCCATACCTCGTTGCGGATGCCCACGCGGCCGTCCGGGCGGCGGAAGGCCCGCATGGTCTCGGGCTCGACCGGCTCGAGGTCGCGCACGGCGGGCTCGTAGGCGTAGGCGACCTCGCCGGAGAGGTTCGTCGTCATGCGCTCTGTGTGCACGTGCTCGCCCGGCGCGATATCGCAGGTCGCGTGGCCGATGGGCAGGCCGTACTTCACCACGTCGTCGCCGGCGGCGAGCGCGCGCACGGCCATCTTGTGGCCCTGTGGGATCTCCTCGGCAACCGTCACCGCGCCCGAGTCCTCGACGTCGAGCACCTCGCCCGCCGCGAGCGGGCGCAGCACCACGACCACGTTGTCCTTCGGGTTGATGCGAACGATCGCCTGCATGGAGACCTCACTCTCGATGTAACAAACCCCCTGGGGTTATTTTGCACGGGCTACTGGGCGGATGCGAACGCAGCCTTCGCGCCGTCGGCGCGGATGGTCGCGAGCGCGGCGGCGACCGCCTCCTCGAGCCCGGCGACCGCGCGCAGGTCCTGGCCCCACATCTGCTCGCAGCCGAGCACCTCGCCCACGAGCTCGCCGTCCGCCATGCCCGCGCGCTCGGCGTAGAAGTCGAGCACCCAGGCATCGTCCTGCGCGGTGTACGCGGTGCCGTCCGCGCGGCGCAGGTGCAGGCCGTCGTCGTCGCGGCCCTCGAAGCCGGTGGTGTAGAACGCGATGAGCGCGGCGAGGCTCACGGTGAGGCAACGCGGCAGCTCACCGGTCTTCTCCACGTAGTCGAGCAGCGTGGGCAGGTCGCGCGCGCGCCACTTCGCGGTCGAGTTCAGGCAGATGGAGAGCAGCTGGTGGTCGATGAACGGGTTGTCGAAGCGGTCCTGGACGGCCGCGGCGAAGGCGCGCAGGTCGGCCTCGTCGAGCTCGGCCGAGAGCGTGGGGATGACCTCCTGCTCGAGCAGCCGGTTCATGAAGCCGCGCACCACGTCGTCGTGCATGCAGTCGCGCACGATGTCGAAGCCCGCGAGCCACGCGCCCGGCACGAAACCGGTGTGCGCGCCGTTCAGGATGCGGACCTTGCGCTTCTTGTAGGGCGTCACGTCCGGCGTCACGAACGCGCCGGGCAGCTCGGCCTGGATGAACGGCAGCTTCTGGGCGAGCGCGTCGTCGCCCTGGATGCCCCACATCTGGAAGGGCTCGCGCACGGCGAGGAACGGGTCGTCGTAGCCCAGGCGCTCGGCCACCTGCGCGGCCTCGGCCGCATCGCGGATGCGCCCGGGGACGATGGTGTCAACGAGCGTCGTGCAGAACGTGCAATCCTGGGTGAGCCAGGCGTCGAAGGCGTCCTCCCAGCCCCAGTCGGCCACGTGCTGGCGCACGATGCGCAGCAGCTCGGCGCCGTTGTTGTCGATGAGCTCGCAGGAAAGCACGATCACGCCCGGCTTGCCCGCCGCCCAGCGCGCGTGCAGCACCTGCGCGAGCTTCGCCGGGAAGCTCGCCGGCGGCTCGTCCGTGGGCTGGCAGGAGGGGTCGTAGGCGATGCCCGCCTCGGTGGTGTTCGAGACGATGATCTCGAGGTCGTCCGAGACGGCGACCTCCATCAGGGCGCGGTAGTCGTCCTTGCGGTACGGATTGATGCAGCGGCTGCAGCTCGACACGAGGCGCGCCTCGTCCATCTCGACGCCGTCCTGCTTGCCGCGCATGAGCACGGTGTAGAGGCAATCCTGGTCGTTGATGCCGTCGGCGAAGCCATAGGCGCCGTCGATGGGCTGCACCATGACGATCTTGCCGTTCCAGCCCGTCGCCTCGTTCGCGAGGTCGAAGTAGCGGTCGACGAACGCGCGCAGAAAGTTGCCCTCGCCGAACTGCAGCACCTTCTCGGGCGCGTCCTTCGGCAGCACGTACCCCTCGTACCCGATCTTCTCCAACGTCGCGTAGCTCAGCGTGTCCACGGTGTCTTCCTTTCTATCCTTTTCCCGCACGGGGTGCGGGCGCAGCTTCGGTCGGGGCGGTCCGCCTGCCCCGGGGCGGCCGGATGAGTCAATCGAACCCGTCCCCAATGACTCGGTGAGTCAATTGAACCCGTCCCCAATGACTCAGACGCCGCTCTCGCGGTGGGCGGCGGCGACGCGCTCCGCCCATTCGGCCAGGCGGTCGGGGTGGAACGTGTAGTTGTCGTCCGTGTCATAGCTATCGAGCAGCGCCATGTCCTCGGCCGAGAGCTCGAAGTCGAAGACCTCGCTGTTCGACTTGATGCGCGCGGGCTTCGTGGACTTCGGCATGGTGATGAAGCCCTTCTGCAGCGCCCAGCGCACGCACACCTGGCCCGCGTCCTTGCCCAGGCGCTCCGCGAGGGCGATCACGTGCTCGTCGCGCATGAGGCGGCCGCGGCCCAGCGGCGCCCACGCCTCGAGCTGGATGCCGCGCTCCTCGCACCAGGCGACCGTCTCACGCTGTTGGTAGGTGGGGTTGAGCTCGATCTGGTCCACCATGGGCATGATGCGCGCGTGGCGCTCGAGCGTCTCCAGATGGTGCACGAGGAAGTTCGACACGCCGATCGCGCGCACGCGGCCCGCCTCGTAGAGCTCCTCGAAGGCGCGCCAGGTCTCGGCGATGATCTCCTCCCAGCGGTCCTCGGTGCCGGCGACCTTCGGCCAGTGGATGAGGTAGAGGTCGAGGTAATCGGTGCCCAGGTCGGAGAGGGTGCGGTCGAAGGCGGCGAGCGTCTTCTCATAGCCCTGCTCGGTGTTCTTGAGCTTGCTCGTGATGAACACCTCGTTGCGCGGGATGCCGCTCTCGGCGAGCACGCGGCCCACCATGTCCTCGTTGTTGTAGTTCGCCGCGCCGTCGATGTGGCGGAACCCCAGATCGAGCGCCGTGCGCACCGCGGCGGCGCCCTCCTCGTCGTTGGGGATCATGTACGTGCCGAACCCCAGGCACGGCACCTCGACCCCGTTGCGCAGCACGTAGCGGTCGCACTTCCCCGTGAACTCCACCTGCGGCAGCGCGCGGCTCGCGGGCGTGGTAACGGGATAGATCGTCTTACTGGGCATGGGCAGCCATCTCCTTGAACGTCTCGAATGCCTTCATCATATCCGCCTCGGACACCGCGCCCTCGGGCTTCTCGGCCAGATGGTCCACGAGCGCATCGACCGTGAGCACGGTGTAGGAGCACGCGACACCGCTCGTGTCGGTGCCCGCGTTGAACGCGATGATGTACTCCACGGGCGCGCCCTTCAAAAAGCCGTCGAGCAGCTTCTTCTGGCGGCGCACGTAGGTCACGGGCGAGGGCAGGGCGTAGCGCTTGCCGTCGCGCTCGACCGTCCAGCTGCCGGTGTCCTTGCCGGCCACCGCGCCCGACGTCGCGACTGCGCAGATGGCCGCGTGCCCGCGCGTGGAGAACACCGTCGCGAACGTCGCGGCGATGCGCCCCTGGCCGTCGCGGTAGGCGTTGTACACGATGCGGTGCGGCCCGATACGCTCCTGCAGGTAGTTCGACCTCGACAGGTCGCGCTGCATGCTCATGCGCCAGAAGTACTCGAGGTAGCTGCTGAAGAGCTGCTGGTAGAGCGTGCCCTTGTACGAGCTGTAGCCCGTGAACGCCCGAAAGCCCATGATGAGCACGAACACGACGACGATCGCGCCGATGAGGATATCCATGCCTGCCTCCCGTCTATTCCGCCGCCGCGGCGCCCCGGGCGGAGCCGAACGCCGCGCGCTGGAACCGCTCCGCGAAGAGGCGGTTCATGACGTTGATGAACTTCCCCAGGAACAGCGCCGCGATGATGGTCGTGATGCCGAACGCGTCGATGGTGTGGAGCACCGTCCACGAGAGGACGAGCGCCACCACCACGTGGCTCGTGTCGAAGACCACCTTCACATCGCCGAAGCGCCGGCGCAGCCGCTCCGCGACCACCTGCACGAGGCCGTCCGGCGCGTTGGGCACGACGCCCATGTTCACCACGAGGCTCACGCCGAACGCCACGAGCGCGAGCGACGCCACCATCGTGGCCACCTTCGCGGGCAGCCCCACCGGGTGGAAGGGCATGACGGCCATGAAGAAGTCCGTGAAGATGCCGATGACCGCCGAGAAGAAGACCTCGAGCAGGATGCGTGGCTGGAACTGGCGGCGCAGGATGAGCGCCTGCGCCACGATGTAGGTGCAGTAGCTCGCCGTGATCATGAAGCCGAGCGTCATGCCCGTGATATCGGCCAGGACCTGCGCGAAGCAGGTGAGCGAGGCCACACCCAGGCCGGACTCGGTCTGCACGACCATGCCGAGGGCGAGCACCACCACGCCGGCGAGGTACATCGCCAGGCGGAGCGCCGTGCGGCGCCAGTCAACCGCGGCGCCGTCGGGCGCCATCACGAGCAGGGGTCTCATGCACGCGCCACCATCTCGCCGAACTGCGCCTTCTCCTCGACGATGAACGCCTCGACCTCGGCGGGGCCGGGCAGCGCGTCGGAGCAGTTGTTCGCGCGCACCATCATGGACGCCTCGGCCGAGCCGAACTCCAGGCAGCGCAGGATATCCCAGCCCTGGAAGAGGCCGTAGATGAAGCCCGAGCCGTAGCCGTCACCGCCGCCGAAGCCCTTGCGCGCCGTGACGGGGAACGGCTTGATGGAGAACTTCTCGCCGTCGTCGCAATAGGCGGTCGAGCCCTGCATGCCGTGCTTGATGACCACGATCTTGGCGTGCTTCCCCTGCCAGTAGGCGGCGCTCTCCTCGTCGGACATGCCGGGCTTCACGAGCCGCTCGGTGAGGTCGAATTCCTCGCGCGAACCCATGATGATGTCGGCCTGGCCGGCGAGGGCGGAGTAGTAGATGGAGATCTCGTCCGCGTTCTTCCAGTTGTAGGCGCGGTAGTCGATGTCGAAGATGAGCGGCGTGCCCACCTGGCGCGCGAGCATCGCGGCCTTGAGGGCGGCCTCGCGGCTCGGGCTCTCGGCGAGCGCCGTGCCGGAGATGAGGATGCACTTGGCCGAGGCGATGTAGTCCGCGTCCACGTCGTCCACCGAAAGCTGCAGGTCCGCGATGGCGTTGCGGTACATGAGGATGCTCGACTCGCTGGGGCTCAGCATCTCGGTGAAGGTGAGGCCGAGCTTCTCGCCGCCCGTGCAGCGGGTGATGTGGCTCGTGTCGATGCCCTCGCGCTCGAAGTACTCGGTCACGAAATCGCCGAACTGGTCGTCGGAGACCTTGGCGATGAAGCCCGCCTTGAGGCCGTGGTGCGTCACGCCCACCGCGATGTTCGCCGGGGAGCCGCCCACGTACTTCTCGAAGTAGTGGACGTCCTTGAGCGGCTTGAACTCCTCCTTCACGACGTCGGAGTACGCCGGGTTGAAGTCGATGGCCACGCGGCCGAGCAGCACGATGTCGAGCGGCCGGGACGGATCGAAGTCGATGTAGGCCATAGCCAGTTCCTTTCTCACGATGGGTTGGTTGGGGACGTGTTCCTTTCAACCCATTCGGCTCGTCGTCGTGTTCCATGCATGCGCGAATGGGTTGAAAGGAACACGTCCCCAACCAACCCCCTCAGCCGAAGGGGATGAACACGAGGACGAGCGCCACCGCCACGAAGGCGATGCCGAGGGTGCGCGCGAGGTTCTCCTGCCTGCTGTAGGGCTCCGTCGAGCGCGGGGCGCCCACGCGGCGGGTGTACGACATCTTCACCCAGGTGATGAGGGCGAGGCCGATGATGACGCACACGATCTGGATGTACTCGGAAACCTGCACGGGCGCTCCCTTCCACATCGGGGCAGGCCGGACGCGCTCACCCGGCGCCTGCTCCCCTCTCTCGCCTAGTCGCGCGGCACCTGCGGCGCGGGCGCGGCGGGCACGTCGCACGCATCCGAGACCGCTTCGAGCTTCACGATGGCGTCCCAGATGCGCTCGCGCGTGACCGGGTACGGCACGTGCTCGAGCTCCTGGTTGACCTCCGTGGCGGCGAGTACCCCGGTGAAGTCGTCCTCGAGCGTGAGGCCGAGATCCGCCAGGCGCGTGGGCAGGCCGAGCGCACGGTACGTGCGCAGCAGCTCCTGCAAGGCCTCGTCCTGCCCGTCCATGGCGAGCTGCACGAGCACGCCATAGGAGACGACCTCGCCGTGCAGGTGGTCGCGCTCCACGGAGGGGATCGTCGTGAGGCCGTAGAAGAGCGCGTGGGCGAGCGCGCTGTTGTAGTCGACACCCACGAGGCCGGACACGAGCCCGGTGCTCACGATGATGTTGAGCGCCGCGTGCTCCAGGTCGGCGCTCACGCGGTTGGCGACGCAGTCGGCGAGCGCGGCCGCGGCGTGGGCGAGGAGCGGGCCTGCGCACATGCACGAGATGGCCTGGCCGAGCACCGGCGCGTACGCGGGGCTATCGCCGCGCATGGAGAACGTGACCTCGTGGTACTTGGCGATGGTGTCACCGATGCCCGCCCAGAGGTACACCTCGGGCGCCTCGGCGATGATCTGCGTATCGATGAAGCAGTGCGCCGGCGGCACGTGGAGCTGCACGATCTCGAGGAAGCTGCCGTCGTCGTTGTACATGATGGAGATGCAGCTCACGGGCGAGCAGTTCGAGGCGATGGTCGGGAACGTGTAGAGCGGCTTGCCCAGGCGGTGCGCGAGGATCTTGCACGTGTCGACGGCCTTGCCGCCGCCCATGGCGAAGATGGCGTCCGCCGCCTGCACCGCGGGCTCGGCCGCCAGGCGGTCGACCTGCGCATACGTCGCCTCGCCGCCGAACCAGAACGAGCCCGTGATGCGCACGTCCGTGCCCTCGACCGCGCGCTTAAGCCGCTCGAGGCCGGCGGCCATGGCGCGCTCGCCGCCCACGACCACCGCGTTCGCGGCGCCGATCACCTGGGGAACCGCTGCGTACGCCTCCGTTCCCACCGTGTAGCTCGGCAAGCATTGCGTTGTGAATCCGGCCATCGCGAACCTCCTTCATGAGCCACCGGAACGGGCGCGCCCCCGCATCTACCGCCGGGGCGAGACCCTGGGGCGACGCGCGCGTCCCCGTAGCTCACGTTCGTTCCTCACGTTCAAAACGGAGGGCGCCGCCCAGTGGAAGCGCCCTCCGAAACCATTCGACCTTCTCGCGAACGCGGCGCGTTACGCGGCGAACTCACGCACGAGCGCCTCGAGCTCGGCGTCCTGGCAGTTGGCGTAGAAGCAATCCAGGAAGGCCGGGGTGAGGGCGGTCTTGACCATCTCGGGGTCGAGGGCGCGGATGATCTCGGGCAGCGGCTTGGCGACGCGCTTCTTCACGTCGTCGAGCAGGCGCACGTTCTTGTTCTGGGACTCCTTGCGGTCCGCCGGGTAACCCATGCCCTTCGGCGAGCCGAACGCGCGGGTGAAGATGTTCTCGAGGTTGAGCTCAGCGCCCCAACCGAAGCCCTTGGCGTAGGGGATGGAGAGGGCGTTGCCGTCGTTGATCTGCAGGAAGAGGTAGGCGTCCGTGGGCTCGATGCAGTAGCCGCACACGACGCCGGGGTACATGTTGCAGCTCATGAGCGCGCCCTGGCCGGTGCCGCAGCCGGTGACCACGAAGTCGACGGCCTTGGAGTTGAGGAGCAGCGCGGCCTGGATGCCGATGTGCAGGTAGGTGAGGCGCGGGTTCTCCTCGGTGTAGTCGGTCGGGAGGTCGTTGGGGTTATCGACCTGCTGCATGCCGGTGTTGTAGACGGTGTGGCCCATGGGCTCGACGACCTTCTTGAGCTGACCCAAGATGATGTCGTTCTTCGACGCCTGCGAGAATTCCTGGATGAGGGCGATCTTCATGAGATCCATCTCCTTCTCTTCGTTGGTACACGTCTTGGAGGCGCTGCGCCTCCCGGGAATGGACGGTGGGTTGGTTGGATGGGTTGGTTGGGGACGTGTTCCGTTCAACCCATTCGGATAAGCATTCGCGTTCCGTTTGGAAGGCGAATGGGTTGAAAGGAACACGTCCCCAACCAACCCATCCCCCCAGCCGCTCGTCAGCCGTTCGTCCGCTCCCGGGAGGCGGCTCGCTGGGGACTGCGAGCCGCCTTCGATATGCTGCTACTCCTTGGAGCCGTTATCGACGTCCTCGAAGGTGTAGCGGTCATTCGAGCCGATGGTGTGGATGTAGTCCTTCACGAACTGCTTCACACCGGCCTCGGCCGCCATCTCCATGGTGAGGTAATCCGCCTTCGGATCCTCCTCGAGCTTGGCGAGCACCGCGGCCTTCGCGGCTGCGAACGCGTCGGTAGCGACGTTGATCTTGTTGATGCCGCCGGCGACGGCCTTCTTGAGGTTCTCCTCGCCGGAGCCGGAGCCGCCGTGCAGCACGAGCGGCATCTTGAGCGCGGCCTTGAGCTCGGCCAGACGCTCGAAGTCGAGCTTCGGGACGAAGCCCTCGGGGTACTTGCCATGGGCGGTGCCGATGGCCACCGCGAGGGCGTCCACGCCCGTCTCCTCGACGAACTTCACGGCCTGCTCCACGTTGGTGTACATGTCGTCCGTGCGGCCGTCACCGTCCGCCGCCTGGCCCACGTGGCCGAGCTCGGCCTCGACGGAGATGCCCATGCCATGGGCGAGCGCCACGACGGTCTTGGTGCGGGCGACGTTCTCCTCATAGGGCAGCGACGAGGCGTCGATCATGACGTTCGTGAACCCGGCCTGCATGGCGCGGATCTCGTCCTCGAGCTTCCCGCCATGATCGAGGTTCAGGGCCACGGGCACGGTCGCGCGCTCGGCGATGACCTTCACGAGCGGCACGATATCCTCCATGTGGGCGAGCTTGGACATCTGGCCCACGCCCATCTGGACGATGATCGGGGAGCGCTCCTCCTCCGCGGCGGTGATGACGGCACGCACCATCTCCATGTTGACGCTGTTGACGGCCATGACGCCATAGTTGTGCTCATTGGCGTGATCAAGGATGGCCTTCATCGTAACGAGCATTGCTTCTAACCTCTTTCAGACCTTGTTTCCCTCAGCAAACCCAGAAGAGCCAGGCGACGGGCGCCGCCTGGCTCGAACGAGGACGACTTAGAAGTCGATGTCCATCTCGACGATCTCTTCCTCTTCTTCCTCGGCCTCAGTCGGCTTCTGCTTGATGATGGCGTAGATGATGCCGGTCGCGAGCGAGCCGGCGACCAGGGCCACGACGGCCCAGACCGGATTCACCATCGCGGGGAAGACGAAGATGCCGCCGTGGCCAGCCACGGACTCGACGCCCATGCCGACCGCGATGGCGCCGGCGAGGCCGGAACCGATCATGGAAGCGGGGATGAAGCGCACGGGGTCGGCGGCGGCGAAGGGCAGCACGCCCTCGGTGATGAAGCACAGGCCCATGGGGAAGGCGGTGATGGCGGTGTCGCGCTCGGTGGTGGTGAACTTGTTGCGCGCGACGAGCGACGCGACGAAGGCACCGATCGGGGGCGTCATGCCGCCGATGATCTTAGCGGACATAGGACCGTAGATACCGTCCGCGCCGAGGGCGTTCGCGGCCATGGAAGCGGTCTTGTTGATGGGGCCGCCCATGTCGAAGCCCATGCAGGCGCCGATGACGGCACCGATGATGGCCTTGGAGCCGCCGTTGAGCGAGATGATCCAGTTCTGGAAGACATCCATGATCCAGGCGAGCGGCTGCATGAACACGCAGAGGAACAGCATGCCGCACACGAAGGTGGTAAGCACCGGCATGATGAGCACCGGCATGAGGCCCTGGCCCCACTTGGGGAGCTTCCAGGTCTTCATCCAGAGCAGGAAGTAGCCGATGACGAAGCCCATGAGCAGGCCGCCCAGGAAGCCGGCCTTGGACATGGTGCAGACGTAGCCGATGATGAAGCCGGGGACGATGCCGGGGCGCTCAGCGATGGCGTAGGCCATGTAGGCGCACAGGATCGCGACGGCGAAGTTCATGGCATAGCTGGAGAGCATGTTGACGCCCCACCAGAAGCCGCCCCAGGTGAAGGGCTCCATGCCGGAGAACGGCGTGGCCCAGGAACTGGAGACCTCGGCGTAGAAGTCGCCGACCAGGTAGCCGCCGAAGCCCTTCGCGAGAGCTCCGAGGATACCGCCGGCAACGACCATGGGGATCATGTAGGAGATGCCCGTCATGACCGTCTGCATAACGCCGACCTTCTTAATCTGTGCCATGGAACTCCCTCCTTTCTTGTTCTATGCGGGTTCCCCCGCTTGAGCCATTTGGCTCGGAATACCGTTTGGTGGGTGAAGCGGCCTACTGGGCCAGCTTCTTCTCGATGGTCGCGATGAGGCTCTTCGGGTTCTTCATCGCGGTGCTGATCGGGATATCGACAACGCGCTTGCCCTTGAAGCGATCCTTCGGCACCTCGATGTCGTGAGCGATGATCACGACGTCCGCGGCCTCGATCTCCTCGGGCGTGAGGACGTTGTCCGCGCCGATGGAGCCCTGCGTCTCGATCTTGCACTCGTGGCCGGCAGCCTCAGCGGCGTCCTTGATCTTCTGGGCGACGATGTAGGTGTGCGCGATGCCAGCGGTGCAGGCGGTAACGCCAACGATCTTCATGGTTCCCTCCTCTTCAAACTCCGTTGGGGTCTTTCCCCTCCTCGGTGCGCGGCTCATCCGCGCACCCTATCTCGCGGCGAGCTCCCCTACTCAGCCGTAAGAATCGAAATGATGTCCGCCGGGGTCTCGGCGTGCTGCAGCTTCTCGACGAGCGCGTCGCTGCCGATCTTGCCGGCGAGCTGGGCGAGCAGGCGCAGGTGGGTCTGCTCGAAGCCCTTGTCGTTCGAGACGCAGAACAGGAAGAACAGGTTGACCGGCTCGTCGTCGTAGCTCTCCCACTCCACCATGTGGTCGGAGCGGCCGATGGCGATGGTGTTCTGCAGGACGGCGCCGCTCTTGCCGTGCGGGATGGCGACGTGGTTGCCGGCACCGGTGATACCCATGGACTCGCGGACGTAGATGTCCTTCACGAATTGATCGATATCGGAGATGTAGCCGCCGTCGAGAAGAAGCTGCGCCAGCTCGTGCAGGACCTCATCCTTCGTCGTGCCCTTCACATCCAGGCTGATGATGTCCTCGTGCAAGACCTCGCTCAGTTCCATATGTCTCCCTTCGTCAATCCGGAGGCCCATGCCGCCGGTTTTTACATACCTGTAATACGACGATTGCGCGGAGCGCGAAAGGTGCGCGTCGGCGAGCGTTGGCATTTCGAACGTAAACGGTATCTCATTTCACGTAAATTGAAAAGCCCTTGATTCCCGCCCGCCTACTGTCGTATTGTTTTCGCAGGTAATAGCCTATATTTTTAGAAACTATAGAAAGGGTGCGAAGCAAAAAGGTCTTAATGTAGTTTTCGTTTTTACATTTTATGCAAAGTATTTGACTTCTACACCATAATTTTTCTTCGTTTTTCTTCGATATAGGCGATTTGCTACGGTAAACGGTGAGAAACGGTTGCGAACGGGAAAGGAACGCGCAATGGAACAGTTCAGGATCGACGGCAAGGTCGCGCTGGTCACGGGCGCTTCGCACGGCATCGGCTTCGGTATCGCAGTCGCGCTGGCGAAGGCGGGCGCGAAGGTGGCCTTCAACTGCCGCACGGCCGAGCGCCGCGACGCCGCCGTCGCCGCGTATCGCGAGGCGGGGGTCGAGGTCGCCGGCTACGTGGGCGACGTCACGAACGAGGACCAGATGCGCGAGATGCTCGCCGACATCGCGAAGACCTTGGGGCCGGTGGACATCCTGGTGAACAACGCCGCCGTGATCAAGCGCCTGCCCATGCACGAGATGGACACCGCGGACTTCCGCCGCATCATCGACACGGACCTCACCGCCGCGTTCATCATGTCGAAGCTCGTGCTCCCGAGCATGATGGAGCGCGGTGGCGGCAAGATCATCAACGTGTGCTCCATGATGAGCGAGCTCGGACGCGAGACCGTGAGCGCCTACGCCGCGAGCAAGGGCGGCCTCAAGATGCTCACGCGCAACATCGCCTCCGAGTACGGCAAGTACAACATCCAGTGCAACGGCATCGGGCCGGGCTACATCGCCACCGAGCAGACCGCGCCGCTGCGCGAGCCGCTGCCCGACGGCTCGCGCTCGCCGTTCGACGCGTTCATCGTCTCCAAGACCCCGGCCGAGCGCTGGGGCACCGTCGAGGACCTCATGGGGCCGGTCGTGTTCCTCGCGTCGCCGGCGTCCGACTTCGTGAACGGCCACATCCTCTACGTCGACGGCGGTATCCTCGCCTACCTCGGCCACCAGCCCGAGTAGGTCATTTAGGGACGGGTTCAAAGCGTTACCTTTTGCTACATTTAGGGACAGGCTTTGGTAACGGGCGGGCGCGCCGGGGTTTTCGAGCTCCGGCGCGCCCGCTTTTGATTCCCTTGTTGAGGCACCTCCCCCGCATGAGGCGCCGGAGGAGCCGCGGCAACGGCCTGCCGAGCAGCGTTCGCGGCGAAATGCACAGGACTCCAAACCCAATCTGCGCGAAACGAGCGTTTTATGGGCACCCCCGGAAGTAGCACGGGGGTGCGCACCAACAAAGGTGCAGGTAGCGAGGCTGCCGCTTTTCCGGCTACTTGGCCACCCCCGCGTAAACCGTTCGTTTCGCTCATTTTGGGTTCCGATGGCTCCGCAGTGACGCGCCATGCGTCGGTTTTCCGCACAGCACTCCGCTAAACAACCGCTCCGGCCAGGCTACACGCTCGATTCGATGTGCGCCATCCACTGCCGGCCGCCGGGGTGGTCGCGCGGGCCGCCGATGAGCTCCTCACCGGCGCCGAGCATGCCTTTGCCCGCCTCGTCCGCGAGCACGAGCTGCGCATGCGACCGCGACGCCGCGACCGCCTGGGCCATGATGTCGTCGGGATCCTCGTCCATCACGATGACATCGAAATCCGCGAGGCTCGCGAACGAGATGAAGCTCGGCCGGCGCAGCTTCGATGTGTCCATGAGCACGATATGGCGATTCGAATGGGCGAGCATGCCGCGCTTGATCTCGGCGTTGCCCGTGAACTCCGTCGCGAAGCCCTGCTGCACGTCGAACGAATCCGTTCCCATGAACGCCTTGTCCACGTAAAGGCGGGAGAGAATGTCGTTCGCGATGGACCCCGTGATATAGCGGTGGTTCTTGCGCAGCGCGCCGCCCAGCAGGACCACGTCGGCGTGGGGCAGATTCGAGTCGGCGAAGGTCGCGATGGAGAGGTCGTTCGTCACGATGGTGATGTTGTGCTTGCTGCCGAGCAGGCGCACGAACTCGAGCGTCGTGGTGCCGGAGTCCACGAAGAGCGAATCGCCGTTCATCACGAGGTCGGCGGCGCACTCGGCGACCTTGCGCTTCGCGTCGACGTTGAGGTTCATGCGCTGGTCGGGATAGGAGATGGTGATGGTGCGCGTGATGGAGACCGCGCCTCCGTGCGTGCGCCGGAGCTTGCCGGCACGCTCGAGCTTGTCGAGGTCGCTGCGCGCCGTGACCTCCGAGATGCCGAAGTGCTCGCAGATGTCCGAGACATGGATCGAGGTGCGGCTGTTCACCTCGTCGACGATCATGACCCGGCGCTCGTCCGCGGAAACCTTGCGCGGCTGCTTGTCGTCCGTTTCCCACATGGCTCGGCTCCCCTTCCCGCTTGCGCGGCGGCGCGACGCGAGGCGCACGCATTTCGTTTTCGCAACCATTATGCGCCCAAGTCACCAAAAAGCGAAAGCGGGTCATCGGGAAGTCTGAGGGTGAGTCATTGGGGACGGGTTCGTTTGACTCAGCGAGTCATTGGGGACGGGTTCGTTTGACTCAGCGAGTCATTGGGGACGTGCTCGTTTGACTCACTGAGTCAATTGAACCCGTCCCCAATGACTCACACGAGGCCGAAGTGCTCGAGCGCGGTGGCCACGCCATCCTCCTGCACGGTGTCGGTCACGTAGTCGGCGTAGGCGCGCACCTGGGGCAGCGCGTTGCCCATCACCACGGCGACGTCCGCCGCCTCGAGCATCGACACGTCGTTCTCGGAATCGCCGAAGCCGTAGACCGTCCCCACCTGCACGCCGCGCCGGCGCAGCTCGCTCAGGACGACCTGCATGCCGCTGCGCTTCGTGGTACTGGGCAGTGTGATCTCGTGCTCGCCCACACCGAGGTTCGATATGACGAAATCCTCGCGTATGAAGGGCATTGCAGGGTCGAGCAGGTCGAGCCGGTGGGACTCGAGTACCACCTTGGACACCTCGAGCGTGCCGAGCATGCCGCGGAGCTCGTCGATGCTCGTGTGCTCGTAGCCGATGTCGAACGAAAGGGGCGTCTCGGGCCATTCGACGAGCAGGCAACGAGAGGACGTCTCGAAGAACGCCGACATGCGTGCGCGCGCGAGCTCGTCCACGAGGCGGGCGAGCAGGTCGCGCGGCATGAACTCATGGTGCACGACCTCGTCGCCGAACTCCACGCAGCCGCCCGCGAGCATGATCTTCGCCGTGAACGGGCATGCGCGCAGCGCCGGCGAGACAGTGATGGGCGGACGGCCGGTACAGAGCACGGCGATGTTCCCGCGCGCCGTGAACGCCTCGAGGGCGCGGCACACGCGTTCCGAGGGTGCCGCCTGGTCCTCGGGCACGCCGTCGCGATGGTACGTGAGCGTGCCGTCCACGTCGAAGAACGCGACCGCCGGCGCCGCGGCGGCGTTGCGCGGCGCGTCAGCATCGCGCGGCTCAAGCGAATCCATGTGCACCCCTTCAGCTCGATGGTTCAATCGTGCCGATTCTACCATCTTGGATGTGGGGGTGCGGGGGGCGAGGCGAGGTGGCTATCTGCGCGAACGTAAACGCATTCAAAATCAGAGATCCTCAGGCATAAAATGGCGTGCCGCCCGGATATTTCACCTTGCAGCACGCCAAATGTTGCCTGAAGTTCTAGAGGACGGGACGCCATCGCAAAAGACGGGCTTCAGGCGCAGGAGGACATCCACGCCTGAAGCCCAACGGTGTCTACTTCAACTCAGGCCAGTAACCCTTATTCGCTTCAATCATGTCATCGAGAATCTGCTTCGCAACGCTCGCGGACGGCACGGTCTTCGAAAGCGTAAACGCCTGCCAAAGCTTCTGATAAGACCCCTCGATCCACGCGTCTACAGCCAGCTTTTCGACAGCAACCTGCTGTTCCATGAGCCCCTTCTGGAAGCGAGGAATTGCACCCTGGACGATGCGCTCATACCCGTTCTTGCCAACAATGCAGGGGATCTCGACCATGGCATCACGGTCGAAGTTCTCGATTGCGCCTTCATTCGGCACAATGATAATGAAGCGGCCAAGCGTGTTCTCGGCAAGTGCGCACGCAAGGTCGACGATGTAGTCCGAGTGGTTGAATGGGGTGAAGAGCCGACTGCCCTCGGCTGTGCCCTTCTCAGCAACTTCACGGCACGCAGTGAAAATGAATTTCTCGCGCCCCTCGCGAATCTCGTCGACGCGCGTATGGTTTGGATCGCTATGCTCCACCACGTAATCCGGATAGAGATAATACTTGAGATAAGAGTTGGGGATGGTATCGGGGTCGAGCGCATAGACGTCGCGAACCTTTAGGAAGGTCTCATACCAGCTCTTGTCAGCATGCTGCGTATCGGCCGGCATACCATCGATGAAGCCATTCTTTGCGACATGCTTGCGAATCTCGGGCATAAGGTCGTTGCCCTTATCGTCGTACATGGCGCTCCACCAGCCAAAATGGTTAAGACCATAGTAGCTCACCTGGAGCTTGTGCCAATCGTCGATGCCGCACATGTTTGCAAAGCGGCGCAACGACCCCACGGGCATATCGCAGATGTTGATGATCTTTGAATTGGGACGAAGGCGATTCGTCGCCTCGGCAACGATGGCGGCCGGGTTGGAGTAGTTGAGCATCCACGCGTTCGGGCTGTACTTCTCCATATAGTCGAGAATCTCGATCACGGGACCGATGGAACGCAAGCCGTACGCAATACCGCCAGGTCCACAGGTCTCCTGACCAACCACACCGTATTTCAGCGGAATCTTCTCGTCTTTATCGCGCATGTCATACAGGCCAACACGAATCTGCGCCATAACAAAATCGATGTCCGTGAAAGCCGTCTCTGGGTCGGTCGTGTAAATGAACTCGATTTCAGGAGCAGCCTCTTGCAGGAAGATCTCGCAGGCTTTCGCTACAGTCTCCTGACGCTCCGCATTGTTGTCGTAGAACACGATCTTGCGGATAGGGAACCGCTCCTCCTCCGTAACGAGTGATGCCACGATACCGGGGGTATACGTCGATCCACCACCCGCAACGGCAATGGCATAGCGTTTAGAATCAGACATGGAGAACTCCTTTCAACAGCGAAAACCGCTGCTTTTTCTGTTGCATACGACAAGATTGGGGCTCGAATCCCTGGCGGCGATCCCGTGCTGTTCGCTCGATGGCATACAGGCCGTTGAGCATGCGGCGCAGATACGAAAGCTCCGCCATGTTCCGACGAATAACACCTTTACTGGCAAGCATCCGTTCGAACGCGCTCGCATCCTGCCTGAAGGAGACGGAGACGCGCTGCTCAGCATCAGATTCGCCCGGCACGGGCTCCAAGATATACTCCGTTCGAGCCCACTCATTTCCATCTCGGGCTTCGATAACCATACGCCGGGGACGTTCAAGCTTCGAAATCCGCGTACGAATGCAAGGGGTGCCGGCGGCGTTGCGCGCGTAATATACTGTGCCCGCGGCTACATTTACCGTAGCCGGCACGTCGGAGGCATCCTCGATCTCGATGCGAAGTTTCGAGACGAGCGCATCAAAGAACTCTTCCGCGCTTACATCGAATGTGCGCACGATCTTCATGAGGCGGGCACCCCTTTCTAGCAATACTCCTAAACCTTGCACGCTAAGCACCATGCGCGAGCCAAGCGGCAAAGAGCACGGCCGCATGCAAATGGAATTGGCGAACGAGCGAGATCGAGTCTATGCCTTGGCAGCTTCGACAGCCTCTGCCTCCTGCTCTTGCTTCACAAGCTGATGCTCGTACGCCTTGAAGAACGGGTACCAGACGATGCCCGTAGGAATGATTGCCAGGTAGCACCACACGGCGTTCATGGGGTTGAGCGAACCCAGGTACTCGGCGAGACCGATGGGGATATTGCCGCCCATGGGAATCCACAGCGGGGTGATGATACCGGTCATGTAGCCAATGGTGAACCAGACCATATTCACCAGCGGCGCAAGAATATACGGAATCGAAAGGATCGGGTTGTACATGATGGGCATGCCGAAGGTAACCGGCTCATTGATCTTGAACCAACCGGGTACGAGACCAACCTTGGCGACGGCGCGAATCTGCTCGGACTTAGAACGCAGGCCCATGAGCACGAGCGGCCAGGTGCAACCGGAACCGCCGACCGTTGCCATGCAATTGAAGAGGAGCGCCGGTGCAAAAACAGCGGCTTGCCCGGCAGCCACAAGGGCGGCATTTTCGGCGATTTGCCCGTAGAGCGCGGGGCTCAGGAACGAGGACACCACGAAGTAACCGTGAATGCCGAAGCACCACAGAAGGCAACCGAAGGCGACGATGATGAACATACCGGGCAGCGACACGAGCGCGGAAACCGGCACAGAAAGCACTGCCAGGAAACCGGAAGCCAGCGTGTAGGCTCCTCCGGTCGCAGCAGAGATGCCAGCCGAAGCAGCAACGAAAAGCACCATGCTGAACAGGCACGGAACGATACCGGCGAAACTGTTCTGGAGCGCCTCGGGCACCATGTCAGGCATCTTGATGTACACCTTATGCACCGTGCAGAAATGTTCGACCTGAACGACCACGAACGCCACGAGGAAGCTCACGAACATGCCGGTAGCGCCGAGGTAGCTAGAGGCGAGCGCAGCGGTACCGTTAGCATCGGTGGTATAGGGCGCAGCAACCACCAGGAAGCACGCGATGCATTGAACAGCCGTCACGATGGGCGATTTGACTTCCATGTTACGCGCATACAGATAGCCCAAAATGGCCACGAGATACAGCGCAATAAGGTTCGTAGTAAAATTGTACGGCGTGTACAGGATCTGATAGATAGCGCTATCGGTACTGTACAGGTTGAGCATGGTGGGCCCACCGATCGAGCACACAATCTGAGAGATGGCGCCCACCATGAGCACGCTCATCATCGACATCATCGAATTCTGCAGCGCTGAGACAAAGCGGTTAGCTCCGAGCTTCTGGCCAAACGCCTGCAGTTTGATGAGCACAGGACTATTAAAAATGTCTTCCATTGCCATATGGTTTCCCCTCCTTGTTTCCTTGAGACTCTCGAGTGTCCATGTGGGCACAGCTGTCGCAAGGGCACTGGCCGCGCAGGCTACTGCTGAAGCAGGCTGTCAATAAGTTTGAAGATGTTTTCGCAACGACCTATGCCATAGTCGGCCGGAGCAATGACACCCACAGGGCGCGTCGTTCCCCTCACGACCTCATCCTTGCGATAACTAATCTGCGGTCCGAGCAAAATGCAGTCGTATTTCTCGCACACCTCCTTGAACGACCCAATGCCCACCGCGTTGATCTCGAAATCGATTCCCTGCTCTTCGGCATATCCCCTGAGCTTCTTCATGAGAATGCTCGTCGACATGCCCTGAGCGCATACCAGCAGTACCTTCATGGCGTTTTCTCCCTTCTTATAACGCCTACGCCTGCGTATCCTCAGCAACTGGGCCGGCACACGCACGGTCCTCCTTGCATCGGTACAAATGGATAAGCTCCTCGATAAGCTCCTGTGCGAGCATGGCGGTCATGAGGTGATCCTGCGCGTGCACGAGCATTACATCGACGGGCGTATGGATACCGTTCGCCTCACGCACAAGCAGCTTCGTCTGCTGATCATGCGAGGCGATAGCAGCCTCCTTCGACTGCGTGATGAGTTCATCCGCGTGCTCGAAATCTCCCGCTCGCGCCGCCTTCAAAGCGCTGAATGCAAGGCTGCGCGCCTGACCCGCCGAACCGATAAGCCCGAACGAAAGCATCTCGAGCTCTTCGGGAGTAAACTCCTTCATCTCATCATTGCCGGCGACCTGTTGCTTGTCGGTCATGATGCACTTCCTTCCTCTTCTCCAATAAGTGACGAAAACGATTCAAAATCTCCGATCTCGCGAAGACGCCTCGTGCCATCGTTGTCGAATAGCAAATTCACGACCACGCGATGAAATTCGCTCATCTCTGACACGTCATCGGTGCCATAGGCCACAAGTAGCACCGTATCCACGGACACGCCCTCCTGCCCCCACGCCACCGGTTCATCAAGGAGCGCCACGCAAGCGAGCGTATTGCCCTTGAGCGCCTCGAGCGGATGCGGGACGGCAACGCCGTTGCCGTACGCTGTGCTCATAAGATCCTCGCGCGCCTGAACCAGCTCGCGAAGCGTAGGGCCATAGCCACCGATCGACGCAAGGTTGCGGCAGAGCATGTCCAGCACTTCTGCCTCGTCATGCGCCTTCAGGTGCGGATAGAAGAGCTCCTCACGGAAGAACCTTCGAACTCCATTTCGGGATACAGGCTCGCTCAGTGCCGTACGAGCTCCCGCAACGTCGTCATCATCCAAGAAGAGCGCAATCTGACGTACCGGGACAGGCAAGTCGGCATCAAGCGGCACGGTGGTAAACACGTAGTCGATGTGAGAAAAGTCGACGTTTTTAACCTGGGTATAATCACAGGTCAGAATCGAATCGAGGTAATCGCCGAACTCCTGCTTACAGCGATATTCGAGGAGTTTCGCTGTTCCACGGCCGGAGGCGCATACAAGCAGCAAGCGCTTCTTTGGAGCAGGCTGCTTCTGGCGCTCAAGCGCAAGTGCGAAGGCAAGAGCAAGATACCCTATCTCATCCTCTGAAGGGCGAGCGCCATAGGTGGTCGCCAGTACCGCCGAAGCATCCACCGCAATGGTGTAGGCAAGCGGGAAGCGGGTCGTGATATCAGAGAGTAGCGGATTCTCAAGCTTCATGTGATATCGCAAGCGATACGCAAGCGGGACGATGTGGCGCGCGAGATTCATACGAAGCTCGAGATCGTTGCGGAAATCGAAGCGGAACGTCTTCCATACAAGGTCGAGCATTCTCGAAACAACCTGCCAAACCTCATCGGTTATGACTGAGGGCTCGGAGATGTTCTCGTAATCGGGTAGTGTCTGACGACCTGCGAGGTGAATCGCGATGTAGGTAACCTCCTCACAAGGCAGCTGTACGCCCATCTCGCGTTCTATAGAACGGGCGATGCGCTCTGCGGCAGCGTATTCGCGCGTTCCGCTCATATCATGGATATGCGCAGAATCAAGCGGGATATAGCGAGATTCACCAATGCGTAAAAGAGCGATAGCGATGTGAATGAGTAGATTCCGTTTTGCCGACTCGCTAACACACAGATCCGTACAGCTGAGCTCGCCTTCCAAACAACGCGCAATACGTTCAAGCACATCGCGGTCGAACATATGATAGATGGCTTTACCACCGTCCTCGCGCGCCATTGAAGCAAGGCAAAGTCGTCGATCGATCTCTGAACCCAGCACTCTGATGCCACGATGCGGCTTTCGTTCAATAACAAGGTTGTATTCAGCAAGGACGCGCTCGACATGCTTCAGGTCTCGCGAAATGCACGCCCGTGAGACATACAGGATCTCCGCAAGACGATCGATGGAAATCCAATCCCCCCGCTGGAGCAAATCATCAAGCAAATAGTTCACGCGCTCTTCTGGAGTGGAAGGTAGCTTGTCTGCAGAGCCATCCTCCTCAAGTGCACGATCAAGCTTCTCATCGTCGAGTACCAAGAGCTCATATCCCGCATCGCGGTACTCGATGCTTGCCACGCCCGCGAGCGCAGCATTTGCATGATGGATGCGACTACGAACAGTGCGCTTGCTCACGCCGAGATAGCGGGAGAGATCGTCAGACGAGATGCCAGCATGGTCGCGCACGAACGTGATGAGGCTTTTGTCGCGTGCGGCCAATTGCACCCTGTCCTCCCTTCGCCCGGCTTCTGCGCTGCATGCTCTGCAAGGTATCCCGACTCGATATATCAATCGTATGAGGGCGCGGAAAGCTTTTCCACAACAAGTCCTTGCCGCACGAGACGGCAAATCCTGCAACTAAATACGGACTTTGGAAATACGCGTCAGAGGATACGCAATCGGGACACTTGTCGCACGAAACTTCAAGCAGAAAATGGCGTTCGACACAGTAAGGCATGTAGATGAAGCGCCATTTTTTGCCTGAACTATCCAGTATGTCGGTCACACTGCACTCGAGGTATACCGTAACTGTTGAGCAGCCGCGCAAGCTCACCGGGTCTCTTCACAAGTGCATAATCGAAGCGAATAACCGCATCGCACACCGCGGTAAGAAGCGCCTCTCGCTGCCGCTCGCGCATCATCTTGCGCACTGCGCCGTGTAATGGCGTTCTCGCCGACACACCTGTAAATCGCTCGTACTTTTCAGCGCCATCGAATTCAAAAACGATGAGGCGGCCATCGGACAATTTCCAGGAACCATCCACCCGAAACGTCCGAGATGCATCGAGCACATTTGGAAGTATGGTCTGAAGATCGGGAACCGCAAACCCCGCCCTGATGATGGCCGCCCGTGCGATAGATTCACCGCCGCTCTCAGCACGGTTATCAGCATATGCAGCGATACGGCGAGCGCCTTCTATACCATGCCTGCCACGACCAAGGCGTTCAAGCACGGCGGCCAAAGCAGCGCGCGTCATCTTCCCCACGCGCAAAGCGCTATCGGCAATAGCCAGCCCCTCGTCAAATGGAGCCGCGAGCAAACAGTCGACGATGGTTTGTTCAAGCGAGGTGACGCGTGTACCCATCACGACACGCGCACCATCGATCCCCACGGGATGCTTAACGACATGGCCGCACCTTCCCGCATGCGACCCGACGGGAACCGCCCGGTGCACGTCGCAGAGCAACTCAAGCGATACCGCAAGACCCCAGATACAAGCAGCGGAGTACGATGAGAACACCCAGTTTGGATATCGACGGGAAAGCGTTCGGAGGATTTGATAGGGCTGTACCTGTCTTTTGAGTCCGTCCCAATATTCCTTTCGTACAAAAAGGCGTGGAAACGGCTCACAAAGCAGCCCCTTCTCTACCCGCTCTCGGCATGCACGCATATCCCGCTGTGTCTTGGGCGCGAAGAGCAGGCCCTCGCCTTCAGCGCACCCGAGCGCTTCATCGATTCGCTTCGATACCGCCTTGCGCATCTTCGCCCCCCCTACGCGTCGCGCGAACGAATGTCGCGTGTGGGGAAACGCTATCAGGCGAATCTGACAGAAATCCCGCTAAACCTTGCACGGGATATATCGCTGCAGCTTATTCGCTACGCTTTTCTAAATGTGGAGATTATAAGAGAGATTTGAGTGCTTAAATTTGACGACCAGGGCGTTAAACAACGCCGGAGCGTGCGCGCCGCGCTCGTCAATAAACATACGTATCCCTGAAAGCCCCGATTTAGAAAACCTCAGGCAAGAATTGGCGCTTGGGACAGTGAGATGCCCCGATAAAACGACATTCCTTGCCTGAAGATTCAGCGTCCCGTGGATCCCGCCTCGTCCACCACGAACGGGGCGAGCACGGCGCGAGCGACGCGCTCGGCCATGGTGTTCACGTTCGCGATGGCGTCATCGCGCGTCTTGCCCTCGAAGTGGTACGGCAGGTACGGCTTGATCGCGTCGTCGATGAGCGCGACGTACTCGTCCGCGCCCTGGCTCGAGAGGTGCGTGCCATCGCCGTCGAAGAGGTCGTTGCGCCCCTCGCTATAACCGTACCAGTCGACGATCCGCACGTTGTCGTACCGATCCGCCGCGCGCTTGAGCGCGTCGTTCGTCGAGGCGACCCACCCCTGTGGGCTCCGCGTGGTCACGAACACCGCGATGCGCTTGTCGCCCACGAGCTTCATGAGGCTGTCGACGGCATCGTCCGTGACGTTGCCGTTCGTGCCGAGCGCGAACACCACCACGCGCCCCGCGAGCCCCTGCTGCTCATAGCTCGTGAACAGATCCTCGGCCGCGGAGAACTGGCGGTTCTTCATGGCGTCGATGTGCCCGTGCGGGAACGTCGCATTGAAGGGGTCGACTGCACGCAGCGACACGGAGTCGCCGATCATGAGCACGTCGTAGGCGCCCACCGGGAACCCGTTCTCGTCCGTCGCGGGCTTCGAGGCATCGCCGCCGGCGCTGGCTGCATCGCCGCCGGCGCCATTCGCGCCGCCGGCGCCGTTCGCGGAAGCATCTCCCGCGCCCGCACCGTCCGTGGCAGCGCCGCCCGCGCCGCCGTTCGCCGAGGCGTCCGGCGAGCCCTCGATGAGCGCCGCGCCCTCGGCGCTGAGCGCGGAGGTGTTCGGCACGAACAGGAGGCCGCCGATCGCCACCATCACGAGCGCGGTCGCGCACGCCACGGGCACGAGGCGTGCCCGCACGTACGCACCCAAGCTGAACCCGCGCGACCTCGCCTGCGCAAGGAACATCCCGAACGCCCCCTTCCGGAACGGCGTCTCGATGAAGCGGTACGAGAGCTCGGCCGCCACGAGCACGATGCCGCATTCGATGAGGTACACCCACCACGGGCGCGCGGTCACGTCCCCCACGGGGTTCATGAGGGCGAACAGCGGAAAATGCCACAGGTAGATGCTATAGGAGCGCTGCCCGAGCCAGACGAGCGGCTTGAGCGCGAACACGCGCGCCAAGATGCCGTCGGGCTGCACGCACGCGGCCACGAGCACGACGGAGAGCACCGCCGCCAGCACGGTGCCGCCGCGGTAGGTGAACGCGGTGTAGCCGTTCGTGTACACGACGAGCAGGACGAGCCCCGCGAGCGCGGCCGCGCCCGCGATGTCGAGCGCATGCCGCCGCAGCAGGCCCGGCCGGGACTCGGCCGCATGGGCATCGGCCCCGTGTGCCTGCTGCCTCCGACCCCCGTGGTGCCCATGGTGCCGATGATCCAGGAACGGGTTCATGGCGCGCGTGGGCACGAACGCGAGCCACGCGCCGATGAGCATGGCGAACGCGCGCGTATCGGTGCCGTAGTACACGCGGCTCGGATCCACCGCGGGGTTGTAGAGCAGCGCCATCTCGAGCGCAGAGGCGACAGCGAGGACGATGACCACGATACGGATGGGTCGCCGGCGCGCGCCGAAATGCAGCAGTGCGAAGAGCAGCAGCGGCCACACCACGTAGAACTGCTCCTCGATGGAGAGCGACCAGAAGTGCGTGAGCGGCGACGGATCGCCGAGCGCGCCGAAGTAGGACACGTTGTTAAAGATCTGCCACCAGTTGTTGAAGAACAGGAGCGACGGCAGGATGTCCGGCCGCATCTTCGTGAGCATCACGTGGTTGAAGAACGTGCACAAAACCGCGACGACCACGACGAGCGTGATGGTCGCCGGGACGAGCCGTCGGATGCGGCGCGTCCAGAAGCTCTTGAGGTCGATGGTGCCCGTGCGCGCGAACTCGATGCGCAGCAGCCGCGTGATGAGGTAGCCCGAGAGCACGAAGAAGATCGTGACGCCCTGGAAGCCGCCCTGTGCCCAGGTGAAGCCCAGGTGGTACAGGACGACGATGAGGACGGCGAAGGTGCGGATGCCGTCGAGCGCGGGGATGTAGCGAGAACGCGGCGACCGGCGCGAGGCCGCGGCCGAGGGCGCACCGGCGGCAGGAGCGGCAGCGCCCGCGGCACCGGCAGCGCCGCCCGCGCCCGCGGCGACCCGCGTCGCGCGCTCGGCGTCCCTCCCGCGGCGCTCGTCCCGCGCCCCCTTGTGCTGTCGCCTCATGTTGGCCACATCGGACATACAAACAACCCCGTCCATCTAATCCAGGCGCCTAGTATAGCGTGCCGCCCGGACAAGACCCCCGCCCGCACCCCCGTAAACGAGCGCTTCAGGCAAAAGCCACGACCGCGAACGCCGCCCGCAACCTCGAATCGCAGGGACGGCACGAGCCCAACACGACATCGGACCCCGATCGAAGGCCCGTACTCAATCAATACCCCAGCGCCTGCAAGACAAACATCACGACGGTGAGCACCGTGATGAGCGCAATCGTCGCCCACGTGAGCACGTTCCAGACGCGCCCGTTGCGATAGCGCCCCAGGATGCGGCGGTCGCCGGCGATGAGCACGAGGAACACGAGGAGCACGGGCAGCAGCACGCCGTTGATCACCTGCGCGCTCATCATGATGTCGAACAGGTCGATGCCCGGCATGATCACGAGCAGCGCAGAGAACAGGATGATCCCCGTGATGATGCCGCGGTACGCGGGCGCCTCCTCCCACGTGCGGTCTGCGCCGCGCTCCCAGCCGAAGGCCTCGCAGATGGCGCTCGACGTCACGCCCGGCAACACGCAGGCGGCCAGGAAGCTCGCCGCCACGAGCCCCGCGCCAAAGAGGATCGTCGACCACGAGCCCGCGATGGGCTCGAGCGCGAGCGCGGCGTCGGCGGCGTCCGTGACCTCGATGCCCGCGGGATAGAGCACGGTCGCCGTCGTCACGATGATGAACCACGCGATGGCGCACGCCAGCACGGACCCGGAGACGGTGTCGACGCGCTGCAGCGCGATGCCGCTCTCGTCCACGTTCTTATCGACCACGTTGTTCTGCGCGAGGAAAATCATCCACGGCGCGATGGTGGTGCCGATGGTCGCGACGAGCAGCGACACGTAGTCCGGGTCGGCCACCATGCGCGGCATGACCGTCGCCGCCATGACCGCGCCCCAGTCGGGTCCCACGAGGAAGGCCGCCGCCACGTACGTGAGGAAGACGCAGCTCACGAGCAGCAGGATCTTCTCGATGCGCTGGAAGCTCCCGCTCATGGTGATGAGCCAGATGATGAGCGCCATGAGCGGCACCGAGATGGAGGCCGGCACGCCGAAGAGGGCGAGCCCGCTCGCGAGCCCCGCGAACTCCGAGATCGTGACCGCGGTGTTCGCCACGAGGAGCGCGCCCATGGCGAGCGCCGAACGCCGCACGCCGAAGCGCTCGCGGATGAGCGAGGCGAAGCCCTTGCCCGTCACGCAGCCCAGGCGCGCCGCCGTCTCCTGCACCACGATGAGCAGCAGCGCCATGATGGGCAGGATCCAGAGCGTCCCGTAGCCGAAGCTCGCGCCCGCGCTCGAATACGTCGCGATGCCGCCCGCGTCGTTGCCCGCGAGCGCCGCGAGGAGCCCCGGCCCCATGGCGCCGAGCACCGCCGTGAGCGTGAGCGCGCGCGTCTTCTCCCGTGCCACCGCAAGCCCCCCCGTTCCGCTACACGAAGAGCAGGTAGATGGCCAGCACGGACGCAGCCGAGAACACCAGGCAGGCGATGAGCACGCCGGCGAGCCCGAGCGCCGTGCCCGAGGTGTTGCGGTCGCGCGCGTCGCGCCAGAAGAGCAGCTTGAGATAGGCCACGGAGGTCGCGCAGCTCGCGAACACCACGATCGCCGCGCAGGTGAAGCTCGCCGAGAGCGCGTGGGCGCGCAGCACCGCGCCAGCGAGCGCCCCGTCCACGGCCGCGAGCGCCTCCTCGGGGTAGACGGCGCCCAGGACGAGCTGGCCGCAGAGGTAGACCACCGCGCCCAGCACGATCCCCACGCCCGCGCTCTGCAGGAAATACCCCAGGTAGGGGCCGCGGTCGTCGTCCGACTCCTCGTAATCGAGGTAGAAGTTCCGCGCAAAGGAGACGGCGCGGCTCGCGGCGATGAGCACCACGGGCATGGCGCACAGCGGGAAGAGCGCGAGCTCCGGGGCCGCCCCGAGCCCTGCGAGCACGCCCGCGATCACGCCCGAGGCGACCGCCCACACGAGCACCCAGTAGAAGCGGCGCGCGAACCACGACAGGATGTGCAGCGACTCGCCCGAACCGCCCTCGCCCGTCGCCATGCCGGCGATCTGCAGATCCTCCTCGTGCTCCTCGGCGATGACGTCGAGCGCGTCGTCGACCGTCACGATGCCGAGCACGTGGCGCGCGTCATCGCACACCGGCACGGCCACGAGGTTGTACTTCGTCATCTCGTCCGCCACGTCCTCCTGGTCGAGGTCGGGCGTCACCCACACCACGTCGCGGTAGGCGATGTCCGAGAGCCGGGCGTCCAGGTCGGCGACGATGAGGGTGCGCAGGCTCAGCACGCCCGTGAGCGCGCCGGTGGTGTCGAGCGTGTACACGTAGTAGATGCTCTCGAAGTCCTCGTCGAGTGCGCGGATGGCCTCGATGGCGTCGGCGGCGGTGTCCGTCGCCGGCAGCGCCACGAACTCGCTCGTCATGATGCGGCCGGCGGTGTGCTCCTCGTAGCCCAGGAGGTTGCGGATGGCGCGCTCCTCCTTCACGCCCATGAGGCGCAGGAGCTTCTCGGCCTTCTCGTAGTCGAGCTCCTCGATGAGGTCGGCCGCGTCGTCCGGGTCCATGAGCGCGAGCATGCTCGACGCGTCGCGGTCGCTCATGCCCTCGATGACCTCGGCCACGAGCTCGTCGTCATCGAACTCGCTGATGGCCTCGGCGGCCTGCGCGGTGTCGAGCTGGGCGAACACCTGGCTGCGCAGGCGCGGGTCGAGCTGCTCGATGATGTCGGCGATGTCGGCCGGGTGCAACTCGTCGAGGGTCTTGTGCGAGACGGAGAGCTTGATGGTCTGGGTGCTGCGCTCCAGGAGGTCCATGTACGACCAGGCGATGATGTGCTCCTCGAGCGGCTTGCCCACCGCGCGGGCGATGCGCGCGACGACGCGCTCGAGCGCGGGGTGAATCGCGCGCAGAAGCCCGCGGCCGCCCACCTCGGCACCGAGCAGGCGCAGCTGGTTCTCGCCGGAGCTCGAGAGCTTGAGGTCGTTCACGCGCACGACCTTGAGGCCCTGCGTGTCCACAATCTGCTTGTTCAGGATGTCGCGCGCGAGCAGGAGCTCATCGGGCTGCAGGTAGGAGAAGCGCACGTCCGTGTCGCGCGTCTTCAGGTGCACGCCGGTCTCGTCCACGTGGTCGACGTACTTGCGCCAGCTGATCATGAACGGCGTCTTGCCCGGGCCTTGGAAGGCGAGCGAGGTCACGTGCGGGAAGACCTCGCCCGTGGCGATGCCCAGATCGTTCACGACGCCGAGCTTCTCGCCGTTCACGTCCAGAACGGGCAGCTTGAGCAGCTCTGAGAGGTAGTTCATGGTGCTCCTTTGCATCCCCGGCGCCGGCGGGCGGCACCGATGAGCGTATGCGTGCGCGGCGGCACCGGCAGGCGGCGCGCCGGGTCGTCACCCCATGCGCGCGCACGAGCACCCGCAGGGGTCAGCGACTGTGAGGTCGAGGTTTAGATTTCACCTGATGCCTTTCTCGTGACCCTTAATCCGGGACAACTATAGCAGAAATGCCCGCTACTCCTCGCCTTCCGCGTCATCGTCCGCCGGCAGGTTGGGGAGCACCGCGTCCTCGGGCATCGACACGCTCGCAAGGTCGACGTCGGCGAAGTCCTCGTCGGTCGCGATGAGGTCGCTCAGCGTCACGAACGTGTAGCCCTCCGCCTTCAGCTGGTCGATGATGTCGGGCAGCGCCTCCACGAGCTGCGCGCCCGTGGTGTCGTTATCGGTGAGCAGCACGATGTTGCCGTTGCCCGCGGAGCCCACCACGGTCTCCACCACCTCGTCCGCGCCCGGCAGGAGCCAGTCGCCGGAATCGAGGTTCCACGAGACCACGCCACTCAAAAGGTCCATGCACTGCGCCCAGTTCTCCGTGCTGAACGAGGCGTACGGCGCACGCAGCAGGCTCACGCGCTCGCCCGTGGCGTCCTCGATGGCGTCGAAGCCGCGCGTGATCTGCGAGCGCACCTCGTCGCTCGTGAGGTCGGAGTAATTGGTGTCGCTGTAGCCGTTCGAGCCGATCTCGTGGCCGGCCTCGGCGATGGCCTTCGCGGACGCAGGATCCGCCTCGACCGCGTCGCCCTGCAGGAAGAACGTGGCGCTCACGCCCTTCTCCTCCAGGATGTCGAGGATCTGCTGCGTGTAGTCGCTCGGGCCCTCGTCGAAGGTGAGCGCGATGTAGCGCGTATCCTCGTCGTCCGGCGAGGCCGAACGGTAGGTGACCTCGCAGTTCTGCACCTCCTGCACCACGCCGCGGTCGGCGGTGATGCCGGAGAGCTTGCCCGTCCACACCTCGGAGCGGCCGGGCACGCCCCACTGGCTCACGTAGCCGATGGCACCGCTGCCCTTCACGGTGATGGCCGGGGCGATCTCGGTCGCCTTCACGTCGTGCTCCTCGTAGACGTCACCGCCGTCGTGGATCTCGAGCTTCTCACCGCCCTCGAGCTTCACGGAGTCGTAGTCGTCCGCGTCGACGTCCTTCCCGTCGAGCGTCACGGTGTAGCGCTCGCCGCCGCCGCGCGTGATGATGCTGTCGTCGACCGCGAGCAGGTTCCCGGGGTTGCAGGACTCCTCGAAGCCCTCGTCCTCAATGACCTGCGCGATCGTCGCGCCGATATGCACGCTCGCGTCGCTGCCGTTGAGCTCGATGGTCACGCTGCGGTTGAGGTAGCCGATGAGGCTCGCAAGGAAGACGAGCCCCGCGCAACCCACGATCACGAGGACGTAGGGCCACCGGGCATTGCGCCGTTTGCTGCCCCGGCCGCCGCTGCCGCCACCGCGGCGCACGCGCATGGCGCGCCGACGGGTGTCGCTGCCAAACCCCTGTGAATGGTGCACGTACGACGAGCCGGGACGATGCCGCGCTCGGGCGCGCCCGCGGGGCAGCTGGTATCCCGTCGTCTTGTTGCCGCGCCTCCGCTGAGGACGCTTCGGCGGGTAGGAGGTGGTGTGGTTGAGCAATGGTGCTCCTCCCCGTTGCACGGCGCGCCCGGGAAGGGACGCGCCGCATGGTATGCATCGCGCGGTTACGCGCGCGGCTTCCGCGTCGAGGACGACGAGGAAGCCTTCTTGAACTCATCTTTGAACGCGGAGAACATGCCCCGCGTCTTGCCGATCTGCTTGCCCAGCGCGCGGGCACCCTTGTCCATGGACGAGCTGCCGCGCTTGATGGCCTCGGCGGCCTTATCGTCGATCGAGGTGGCGGCGGTGCGCGCCTTCGCGCCGATCTTCGCGCTCGCCTCGCCCGCCTTCGCCGCCGCGCCGCCCGAGAAGCCGATCTCGGCCGCGGCGTCGTCCACGATCATCGCGCCGTCCGCATAGCCCTTGAGGTAGCTCGCCGGCATGTCGACGGTGCCCACGAGCGCCGTGGCCGCCATGCCGCTCGTGAGCGAGAACTGCGAGACCGCGCCGGTCTTGGGGTCGAACTCCGCGTCCGCGCAGTACCCGAGCTTCTTGCCCGAGACGGTCACGGCGTCCATGCCCGTCCAGATGATGCAGGCGTCCAGGTCGATGCCGAGGCGGCGCGCCGCGGCGGCGTCGAAGGAGTCCTTCGCGTCCGGCACGGCGAGCACGCCCTCGTAGACGCGGATGACGTCGCGCGCCACGAAGCGGTCGGCCTGCTTGATCATGCCCGCCACGTCCGGCGGCGAAACCATGAAGCCCACCACGCGCGCGCCATCCGGCGTGAACACCGGGAAGTGGATCTTGCCGATCTTCTTCGGGTCGCGCGGCGTGCCGTCCTTACGGGTGCGCTTCGCCTCCGGCGGCATGCGGTAGATCTTGAGCCCTTGGAAATCCTTGGTGCGCATTACGCCTCAGCGGGAGCCTCGGCGGGCGCGGCGGCAGGGGCATCGGCCGGAGCGTCGGCGGAAGCCTCGGGAGCGGGCACGACCTCGACGTCCGCGGCGGGCGTCACGGTGCCGCCGGCGATGGCGTCGTTGAGCGTCTCGCGCAGCTGATCCATGCGCTCACGGGCGAGGTCGACCTTGGCGCGGAGCTCGTCGGTCTTGGCGTCCATCATGGGGCCGAAGTCGTTCATGGCGGCACGCGCCTGCTCGACGCCTTGGTCGTACATGTCGCGCGCGTTGTCCCACGCGTCATTGGCCATGTCGGCCGCCATGGCACGCGTCTCCGCGCCCGAGCGCGGCGCGACGAGGATGCCGATGATCGTACCGGCCGCGGCACCGATCGTGGCGCCGACGAGGAAGCTGAAACCCTTACCCATGAGCGTTCCCTTCTATTGACTCCGCCGAAGCGGTGTGCAGATGCGCTTCATTATACCCGTAATGGCACCGGTCTATGGCACGGCCGGACGAGTGCAGAGCCCGTTCGCCTCCGGGCGGGCTTGCATCCAGCTTGTTCCGTTGCGCGAACGCGGCGTCGTGCGGTCGCCGCGGGCGTCAGGCGGTCGCCGCGGGCGTCAAGCAGTCGCCCCTCGTTATTCCTCGTGCGCGGCGGCGCCGCCGAACACGGGCGCGGAGCCCTCCGTGTCGTCGGGCGCGGCGACTGCCTCCACCGCGTCCTCCTCGGTGTCGATGCGCTCATCGCCGGACTCCTCGGCCGCTTCCGCACCCTCGGCCTCGCCGCGCAGCGCGAGCACCATCTGCCGCAGCGCCTCGACGGTGCCGGGGAAATCGGGCGCGGTCGCCTCCGGATGCAGGAACGCCCACTCCATCATGAACGACGCCGAGGACAGCGCGCCGATGGCGAGCACATCGTCCGGGCACGAGAGCTCGATCTCGAAGAGGCGGTCGTCGCCCGCGACGCCGCGCGTGCGCCCGCACGAGATCTCGCCCGCGAGCCCCGTCTCGTTCATGATCTCGACGGACAGGTGCTCGAGCAGGTGCGCGAGCTCGGTATCGCCCATGCAATCCTGGAACTCGCGGCCGGCGTCGCCCAGGCACACGTGCTTGGCGATCGCGGGGGCGAGGTAGTACACGCGCGCCGTCGCCTCGATATCCTCCGAGGTCATGAGCGGCATGCCGGGGTTCACAAGCACGCGGGCGCGCAGCTTCCGTGCATCGACCGTGATCTTCATGATGTTGAACAGGCTGGACATGTCTCTCCCTCTCCCGCCGCCGCGCAGGCCGCGATGGCTTCGGTCGCACTCCTGCCATCGTAGCGCATCGGGCGGCGCTTGAAGGCGGCAAGCGGCCTATTCGGCTGAATCCGCATGCACGCGCGACGACCGGCGGCGCGAAAATCCGTTCGGGCGCGGCGCGCGCCCCGCGATGAGGACGGCAACGGCAACGCGGGACGGTGCCGCGGGCAGTGCACGACACCCTGTGGCCATTTTTTCCAGATTTGTGACATCAATCCTGCGAAAACCAGGGTGCGCGCTTCCCATAGCTGGGATAACGACGGACGCTACCAGCGCGGTTGGCAAACCGCACAAACGTTTTGCAGGTAAGACGTCACAAAACTGGAATTTTTGGCCACCCAGCGCCAGGAACGCGGCGCCGCGCCGGGGCTAACCCGCGATCTCGTCGTCCGCAGCGCGCTCTTCGCCCTTCGCGCCGCGCGCCTGCCGGTCCGCCGCCGCGGCATCGGAGCCGTCCTGCCCCGCGGCGGCATCGTCGGGCGCATCGCTCGCGGCCGGCTCCTCCGGCGCGATGACGCGGATGAGCGAGATGCGCTGGCCGCGCATGGACTGCACGCGGAAGCGGTAGCCCTCGACCTCGAAGGTCTCGCCGATGCTCGGCACGCCGTCGCACACCTCGAGGATCCATCCCGCGATGGTCTCGTACTCGTCGCTCTCCTCGATGGGCCAGCCCAGCTCGACCGCATCGTCGCAGCTGAAGCGCCCGTCCACGAGCCACTCGCGGCGGCTGAGCCGCGTGAGGTACTTGTTGTCCGGGTCGAACTCGTCCTCGATCTCGCCGACAATCTCCTCGACGATATCCTCGATGGTGATGACGCCCGCCGTGCCGCCGTACTCGTCCACCACGACGACCATCTGCTCATGCGCGGTCTGCATCTCCGAGAGCAGCGGCAGGATGTCCTTCGTGTCCGGCACGAACGTCGCGTCGCGCAGGCACGCGGAGACCGGCTCCGTCCCGCGGCTCGAGAGCGCGAGCTCGATGAGGTCCTTGATGTGCGCGATGCCCACCACGTTATCGGTGTCCTCGTGGTAGACGGGGATGCGCGAGTAGCCCGTGCGGCGCATGTCGTCGAGCACGTGCTGGATGGTGTCGGTGTCCTCGGCCATGGTCACGTCCACGCGCGGCACCATGACCTCGCGCGCCACGGCGTCGCCGAGGTCGAAGATCTCGTGAATCATGCGCTTTTCCTCGTCGAGCAGGGTGTCCTGCTCCGAGACCATGTACTTGATCTCCTCCTCCGAGACGTTCTGGCGGTCGTCGGCGCTCTTGATGCCCAGGATGGCCGAGATGCCGTTCGCGCTCGCCTGCGTGAGCCACACGAGCGGCTTGGCGACCTTGCGGAAGCCGGAGATGGGGCCGGCGACGGACTTCGCCATGCCCTCGGCGTCGGAGAGGCCGATGCGTTTGGGCACGAGCTCGCCGACGACGATGGAGAGGTACGACACGATGAGCGTGATGACGATGGGCGACGCCACGGGAGCCACGGCGGAGAGCGGCGCGATGCCGAACGACTCGACCCATGCCGTGAGCGGCTCGGAAAGCGTGTTGGACGAGACGGTCGCGGAGAAGAAGCCCACGAGCGTGATGGCCACCTGGATGGTGGCGAGGAAGTTCGTGGAGTCGTTCGCGAGGTCGAGCGCGAGCGCGGCGCGGCGGTCGCCCTCCTCCGCGTCGTGCTCGAGCGTGGCGCGCTTCGCGGTGGTGAGCGCCATCTCGCTCATGGAGAAGTAGCCGTTCAGGATGGTGAGTAGAAGGGTTGCGACGATCGAGATGAATATGCCCATAGGGACGAGTTCGAACCTCCAAGGTTGGGAGCGTGCGGGAAGGCGGCGGCGCGGGCGCGCGGGCGGATGGCCCTCTGCCGGGCGCGGGGCGCGGCGGAGCCGCCGGGACGTGCGTTACGGGCGCTAGATCACGAAGAGGATCACCGCCATGTAGATGAAGATGCTGCCGGCGAGCACCCACAGGTGCCAGACGCTGTGCATGTAGGGGATCTTCTTCAGCAGGTAGAAGCCCGTGCCGATGGTGTAGCACAGGCCGCCCACCGTGAGGAGCGCGAGCGCGAGCGGGTCGAGCGCCGCCACGAGCTGGGGCAGGCGGAACACCACGAGCCAGCCCATGACGAGGTAGATGATGATGGTGACCCAGCGGGGCTGGCGCTGGCGGCCGATAATCTCGAACGAGATGCCGGCGAAGGCGAGCGCCCACACCACCACGAACAGCGCGATGCCGCCCGCGTCGGCGAGCGTGATGAGGCAAAACGGCGTGTAGAAGCCGGCGATGAGCAGGTAGATGCTACTGTGGTCGATGATGCGGAACACGCGCTTCGCCGCCGGGACCTGGATGGCGTGGTAGAGCGTCGAGGCGAGGTACTCGAGGATGAGCGTCACGCCGCAGACGATGGCCGAGGTGAGATGCGCGGGGTCGCCGCCGCCGAGCGCCGCCTTCACGATGAGCAGGACGAGGCCGGCGATGGCGAGCAGGCAGCCGATGCCGTGCGTGATGGAGTTGGCGATCTCCTCGCCCAAGGTGTAGCGCGGGAGCTCCTTGCCGGATCCGTCGGCGTCGGCGTCGCTCGCCGCGCGCGGGTACCGGGGGCACGAGCGCCGGCGCTTGCGGCAGGTGGCGCAGGGGTCCTCGGATGATGCAGCGAGAGCGGGCGCATCGGGTGCGCCCGTCGTACTTCGTGGTGTGGAACTGTCGCTTGAAGCGGACATCGCGAAACGCTTTCCTCCCAAGATAGACTGTTCGCTATTCTAGCAAAAAACACGTCGTGTAGTTTGGGCGGGCGAAACCCCTCCGGTTCCACATGCGGGGCGCGGGAGGCGCGGAGTGCGCCGGCGTCGATGCCGGGGCGCGCCTTCGGCTCGGACGCGCGCTCAGAGCCCCGAAGCGTCGCATAACTCGAGGGTCAACCTCATATACGCGGTCCATCCCCGAGTTATGCGACGCTTTCGTACGGATGAGCCGCCCGCCGGGATCGTCCACCTGGAGCCGCGCACCCGAAGCCGTCCGCCCAAATCCCCGCGCGGCCGGAGCAGCGCGTAGCCCGACGCGTTCAGCAGACGCGCGCTACGACTCGTTTCGGGCATCCAGCCAGCCCCGGATAACGAACCGTCGCAGCTCGTCCTGGCGCTTTTGGAATTGTGCCGAGCGGTCGACCTTGATGCCCAGCGATTGCGCAACGGCGTTCATCGCTCGATGCATGTTCAGCTGATGCGCGAACTGGACGCTCGTGAGCACCTTCATGTCATACCCCATGAGTGAAAGCGCGTTGAGGCGTTCAGCGTCATGGCCGCGCCGAGACGTCTCGCCATGCGCCTCGCCGTCGTATTCCACGCCGACGCTCCGTGTCGGGGAGAAGAGGTCGATCTCGTAATAGGTCGACGGCGTGCACCGGGAAAACGCTCGCGGGACATCGAGGCGATGGTTCAGCGAAACATGCCGGTACTCGAGGCCTCCCAGCGAACGGGGTGCGGTCACCATCATCGCCAGAGCCGTCTCCATCGGCGAGCGAGAGCCGTCGAACACCGAGGCGAGCGCGGTGCGCGCAGCCGTTACGCCGCGCGTCCCACGGAGCCTCGCCACACCCTGCGATAGCTCGAGCTTCGAGGCATACGGGTCGTGCTCGGCGTAGGGTTGCCCGAATGGCAGATAGTACCGGCCGCACAGCTCGTAGCCGAATTCTATGAGCGCGCGCCGGTCCATCCACGTCGCGGCCTGGGTGAAGCAGAGCGCATCCCCCACGGAAAGCAGCCCGCGCGCCACCGGGAGCACGCTCTCCTCGCCCACGATCCCGCCATGAACATGGCAGGCGAGGTGCCGCGACCGCACGCGGTCGTTGTGGAACGGCACGAGCACGTCGATGTCAGCGGCATCCTGTGCGGGGACGCCCCAGGATACGAGCGCGTCCGTGATGCGCTGGACGACAGTGTGGGCCGGCGCGCCATATTCGCGCAGCCCGATATCCGGCAGGTCGGCATCCTCGAGAAACGGCCCCTCCCCGCACTGCCGACCGCGCTCGCGCGCGCGATCCCGCATGTCCGCGAAGTGCTTCGTGCGCCGGAGCAGCCATGCGGTCTTATGGGAAAGCACAACCGGGATATCCATACCGCTCCCACCCGGGCGCCCGAGGCCGAGCACCCAATCCTGGCACAGGGCACCGCGCTGGCCCCGCGCCCCACCTCTATGAGATACGGTAGCGGAACCATGGCCGCGAACACGCGGAAAACGGTGCCTGGACGAAGAAAATGTAGGGGGACGACGGAGAGCGATGCCGCCGGGGGTAGGGGTGCGGGACGCATCCGGCGACGCGGCGCACGATATGCTCCGGGCGGTTCCAAAAGCGTCGCATACGTCAGGAGTGGAACGCGTATATGCGCTCCACCCCCAAGTTATGCGACGCTTTGGAAAGTCGATTCGCTTCAGCCAAGCAGTCCTGGCCGCAGCTTAGAGGCGCTCGCCAGCGCTGCGACGCTTGAGCTCGATGCCCGCAACGACGGCGAGCACGCCGCCCGCGGCGATGACCGCCAGGCCGTCCGCAGGGTCGCCCGTCTGGGTGAGGGTGTCCTCGTCTGCAGCAGCCTCCTGGGTGTCCTTGGCCTGGTCGTCGGAAGCGTTCCCCTTGTCCTGGGCGTCGTCCGTCACGGGCACCTTGGTGTCGTCGCCGGGCTGCTCCGTGCCGGTGCCGGTTCCGGGCTTCTCGGTATCCTCGCCGGGGTTCTCGGTATCCTCGCCAGGATTCTCGCCCGGCGCATCGGCCTGCTCTGCGAATACCAGGTTCGCGCGATCGGAGCCGGAGCAATACCAGGTCGTCCCATCGAGCCCGTTCGTGCGGAACGTCATGGTGAGGTCGGAGGCGTCCGAGTCGAGCGCGTAGTCGCCATCATGCAGCTTCCAGCTCGGAACCTGATAGTCGTCGGTCGTCGCGGTGTCCTTGAGCGTCACGTCAACCGCCCAGCAGCCGTCCGCCGTCTGATAAGGCTCGCCCACGCTCGCGATGTTGTCCGCCTTGACCAGATGCGTCCCGTTGTCGAGGTCGCTCGTGCCATCGGCATGCTTGAGGTCGTACGTCACCGTTCCCCACGTGTTGAGCTCGTTGTTGATGTCGAACGCCGGAGCCGTAACCTCTTTGAACACGAGCTTCGCCTGGTTCGTTCCGTTGCACTTCCACGAATACCCAAGCACTCCCTTCGTCCAGACGAAGGTCGCCACGAGCTTGGAGGAATCCACGTCGAGCTTGTACGGCTTGCCCTGCGTTGCCACCTCGTTATCGAGACCGTAATCCGCAGGGTCGGCGTCTGACTTCAGCGTGACGTCCACTGCCCACGCGCCGTCCGAGTTCTTATACACCTCCCCGATGCTCTCGATGTTCTCGGTGGAACCAATCGATGTGCGCGCCTCGTAGGCACCGCCCTCCGCACGCTGCATTGAATAGTTGACCGAGTTGGACACAGCTGCGAGGTCATCGGCGTTCGCCGTGGGCACGGATTCCCGATAGACAAAGGTGAACTCCGCCTTGTCGCCTGCGTACACAGTCCACGTGGTATCCGTGGGGTTATCAGTCTTCGCGGTGAACTGCATCTTGGTCTCGGCACTGGTGTCGATCACCATGTCCTCAGCAGCCTGTCCGCGCAGATAGCCCTCAGGTACGCCGTAGTCTGCCGCCGTGCCGTTTTTGAGCGTCACGACAATATCCCAGCCGCCATCCTCATTCTGAACGGGATCGGAAATGCTCTCGACCATGTTTGCAGGAATCTCGTTACCACGCATGCCGTACGATTTGGGCTTGAGCCCGTTACCCGTGATGTCGTAGCTCAAAACCTTGCTCGTCACCTGAGAAAGGTCGAACTCAGGCGCCTTCGCCACCTTCTCCGTGAACACGAGGTTTGCGGTAGAGCCGTAAGCGCGCTCCCAAGAGCCATCCTGATACACGAGGGTCGTCGTGAGCGTTGATGCATCGGCATCGAGCTCGTAGTCGCCCGCGAAAAACGCCGGCACCTCGATACCGTAGTCCGCGGGCGTGTCAAACTGCCGCAACGTCACATCGACCGCCCATGCGGAAAGCGCGTCATTCCAGTACACGCTCGAGATGCTCGCCATGCGCGCATCGGAACCGATTGCGACCGCAGCGTCGTAGGTACCATCTTCAGCGTTTTTGAGCGTGTAGTTGATCGTAGCAGGTGCCTCGATGACATCTGTGATGCCCGGCTGGGCAGGCTGAGCCGGCAACTGCTCCGCGGCAGTGAACACGAGCGATGCACGGCCATTCGCTGCTACGCCCCAGCTGTCATCGGAAGCGCTCGAGGTCTCGAACGTGACACTCAGATCGGACACATCCTCATCGATGTGGAGCGACGCAGGGTCGACACCGCCAAGATCCCAGCTCTTCAAGCCATAATCATCGGCAGTTCCATCTGCCTTGAGCGTTGTGACGATTTTCCAGCCACCCGTTTCATTGTTCTTCATCGGTGTGCCCACGTAGGCGAAGTTGTCCGCACTCACAACCGTGGTGCTTTTCGAAGAACCGTCGTCCACACGGTAACTCACACTGCCGTAGATGCGCGCGAGATCGGCTGCGGTATAAGCCGGGGCCTCGGTCTCGTATGGGTCGCCGGCGGCCTGGGTGGCCGGGGTCGCAGCGGCGGTATCGGCGACATCGGCGACCGTGGCGGCCTCCGCGTCCGCACCCTCGGCCTCATCCGTCGCCTCGGCAGCAGGCTCCTCCGCCGCGATGGCATTCTCCGTCTCGGCGGCCTCATCCACGACGGCTTCGCCCGCATCCGAAGCCGTGGCCTCATCGGCCGCCGGCTCGGTCGCGTTGTCGGCCGGCACTTGCTCACCGTCCGCGGCCTCGTCCGCAGCCTCCTCCGGTGCCGCCGCCTGCTCGATCGCGACAGGTTGCACTTCGTCGATGCCCTCGGCGATCGCGGGCACCGGCACCGACGCGGTGACGAGCAGCACGGAGAGCGCGCTTGCCAGCACTTTCCTTCTCATAGACGTTCCTCCTCATGTGGTCGCGCGAATCCCCGCGGCGCGGGTCGCACCGCAGGCATCACTCGCCTACCACTGTAGGAACGGCATATGTTGCGCAGGTCATGCGCCGGTCAATGTTCGGGAACGCCTTGGTAACGCGCGCGTAAGCGGTGCACCGAAGCGCGCCCCGCGCCCGTCAAACGCATCCAGCGCGCCGAGCGCACCAAAAAGGCCGCCGCGGCACCTCCTTGGCACCGCGGCGGCCTCGCCTGCGCAGCCTGCGCGCGTTCGGATGATTCGGCTACTTCACCTCGATGAGCTCGTAGCGGCTCGTGCCCAGGCCGATCTTCTCGCCGTGCTCGATCATGGAGCGCCAGTTGGTGTCCGGGTGCGTCATGTTGAAGTGGTCGTGCTCGCAGCGCTCGGGCACGCCGCCCGCGGCCTCGAGCTTCGCGCGGCTCTCGGTGAGCTCGGTGTTCGGCAGCGCCGGCGCGGCGAGCGCCATGTCGATGCACGCCTGGTCGATGGCCACCGGGTCGAAGCTCGCGAACATGCCCAAGTCGGGCACGATGGGCGTGTCGTTCTCGGCATGGCAGTCGCAGTTGGGGCTGATGTCCATGGCGAGCGAGATGTGGAAGCTCGGGCGATCCTGCACGACGGCCTGCGTGTACTCGGCGATCTTGTAGTTGAGCACGTCGACCGCGGCGTCGAAGCCCGGCTTCACCGCGTCTTGGTTACACGCGCCGATGCAGCGGCCGCAGCCCACGCAGCGGTCGTGGTCGATGTGCGCCACGGGCACGGTGACGGTCTTGCCGCTCTTGAGCTCGCGCTCGCGGGTCTCCTCAAAGCTCACGGCGCCATGCGCGCAGATGCGCTCGCACGCGTGGCACCCGATGCACAGCTCGGTGTGCACCGTCGGCTTGCCGGCCGCGTGCTGCTCCATCTTGCCCGCGCGGCTGCCGCCGCCCATGCCGAGGTTCTTCATACAGCCGCCGAAACCCGCCTGCTCATGGCCCTTGAAGTGCGTGAGCGAGATGACGATGTCGGCGTCCATGAGGGCGTGGCCGATCTTGGCCTCCTTCACGTACTCGCCGTTCTTCACCGGGACGAGCGCCTCGTCCGTGCCCTTGAGGCCGTCGGCGATGATCACGTGGCAGCCGGTGGCATAGGGCGTGAAGCCGTTCTGGTACGCGCAGTCGATGTGCTCGAGCGCGTTCTTGCGGCTGCCCACGTAGAGCGTGTTGCAATCGGTGAGGAACGGTTTGCCGCCGAGCTCCTTCACCACGTCGGCCACGGCGCGCGCGTAGTTGGGGCGCAGGAAGCTCAGGTTGCCCAGCTCGCCGAAGTGGATCTTGATGGCCACGAACTTGTTCTCGAAGTCAATCTGGTCGATACCCGCGCGGCGGATGAGGCGCTTGAGCTTGTCGAGCTGGCTCTCGCGGCCGTGCGTGCGCAGATCGGTGAAGTACACCTTGGCGGGTTCCATGGGCTCCTCCTCGTGCTTGTCCATGCGTCCATGCGTGTTGAGACGGTGCCCCTCATTGTAGCGCAACGGATTGCCGCTAAGAAACGTCGCGTCACCAAGGGCTTGCGCCCGAGACGGCGATGCCCCCGCGTGATAAAAAGGTGTCAGTCACCTTTTTATCAGTCAGCTTTTATCGTGGATTAGAGGCCGAGCGCCTGCTTTGCCGCCGTCGCGATGCGCGCGAGGTCATCGGCATCCGGGTGCGAGCGCGCCGCGTCGAAGTTCTCGATCATCGCCTGGATGCGCGCGTCGCCGGGCTGCTTGGCCAGCATGGCCTCGTAGCGGGCGCGCACGGCGTCGCCCATCTTGCCCTGGCACATCGCGCCGCCCAGGTACTCGGCACCCTCGGGCAGGTGCTCGCGCACGCGGCCGAGGATCTGCTCGAAGTACTCCGGGGCCCCGCCGAAGCCCGCCGTCCCGAACAGGAACACGCGCTTGCCGGCAAGCCCTGCGAGCACGTCCGCGACCTCCGGCGTGCAGGAGCCCTTGTCGCACCAGAACCCCACGAGCACGGCGTCCGCAGGAGCTGCGAGGGCGAGCGCGTCCTCCATGCCGCCGGAGCGAATCTCGCCCCACACGACCTCAACCCCCGCCTGCGCGAGCGCCCGCTCGAGCGCATCCGCTACCGACCGCGTGTTTCCGCTTGCGCTGTTATAGAGAATCGCGTACGACATGCTTCCTCCGTGCCCTCGGCGTTCGACGTTCGCTCCCTACCGTACCCCAAACCGGCGCGAAGGCCGCCGCAAGGCTCATTTTTCGCAATCTGCAGCCGCTCACCACACCAAACGGCGCGAAACGAACGTTTTATAGGCACCCCTGAAAGTAGCGAGGGGTCATACACCAACAAAAGCGACGCTCCTATTGTTTGTCAACCCTGATCCGCGGGAATTGGAAACCCGTCCTCGACCCAGGCGCGGTACCGCTCGCGCATCGACGGGCTCCCGCCCCTCCCGAGCTCGATTAGCGAGATGAG